>JAAZDD010000067.1 GCA_012512955.1 Clostridia bacterium | reverse complement strand
ATATACATCAATGTTTTTGGAAGGTTCATCCCTTCCTTTTCCGGGAATAGCCGTTGTGATTACTTACGGTTACCTATTTCCCTCAAAAAGCACCCTTTGGATCGCCGCCGTGATGAGTGTCATCTATTCCTTGGCCAGCTTAATTCCCTATTTCCTTGGCAGAAAACTTGGCTGGTTATTGCCGCGAAAGCGGAATAAGGGTCTGGCAAAGGCAAAGAGCTTGTTCATCAGGTACGGTTATTGGAGCGTGGCCGCTACCCGGCCTTTCGGTCTGGGCAACTATATTTCCTATATCGCCGGCATGGCCAAAATGAGTTTAAAATCCTATTTGTGCTTGACCTTTGTGGGTATTTATCCCTGGTCCTGCAGTATGCTCCTGCTGGGACGGTATTTTAACGGGAATTATGAAGCATTAAAATCTTTTGCCCAGGCCAATGGCAATTATTTATTATGGGCGTTAACCGTGCCGGCGGTACTGATCTTGTTCTTCATTGTCCTGATCGCCTGGAAGAAAAGCCAGGCCGGGCTAATGAAAAGGGAAGGAGAAACAGATAATGCATGGCGTTAAGAGATGCTATAATAGGGCTGAATATCCGGCCGGGAGTGAATTTGCATGAATATACTGGTTTGCGACGACGATAAGGCAATTGTTGATGCCATCGGCATTTACCTGGAAAACGAAGGCTACCGGATCTTTAAAGCTTTCAACGGGTTGGAGGCCCTGGAGATACTGGACAACCAAGAAATCCATCTTGTCATCATGGATATTATGATGCCGGAAATGGATGGCATCACGGCTACCCTGAAAATTAGGGAAGACAAAAATATTCCTTTGATAATGCTTTCGGCCAAATCCGAGGATGCCGATAAAGTGTTCGGGTTAAATGTGGGCGCCGATGATTATATAACCAAGCCCTTCAATCCTTTGGAGTTAATCGCCAGGGTAAAATCACAATTGAGGCGATACACGGTCTTGGGCGGCATGGAATCCAATAACCATGTCTATAAAACCGGCAGCTTGATTGTGGATGATGAAAGTAAAAGAGTAACCGTGGATGGGGAGGAAGTCCATCTAACCCCGGTGCAATATAAAATATTAAGGCTTCTCACCGCCAACGCCGGCAGGGTCTTTTCCATCGAGGAAATCTACGAGAAGGTGTGGAACGAAACCGCATTCAGCCCCGAAAATACCGTGGCGGTTCACATCCGGAAGATTCGCGAAAAAATAGAAATCAATCCGAAGGAACCAAGATATTTGAAGGTGGTGTGGGGAATTGGTTACAAAGTTGAAAAGCTTTAGCCATTCAATCATAATCAAGGTCATCTTTTTCCTCTTGGCAGTTTTCTGCCTGACCGGTGCCATGAAGTCATTTATAGATGTGGTTTTGTCTGCCGATGGACATCTTGATATCGTCTTTGAAGACAATTACTTTGCCAGCCGGTCATTTGTGGAAGAGACCGGTGCCGTCTTAGAAGATCTGGCGGACCTAATCGTCAAATATAAAAATGAAGAGCATATCCTGCAAGGCAGGCACATTACCGATGAGCAGCTGAGGAGAGAGACATATAACTTATGGATGAATTATGAATTTTACAGTACCAGAGTCAGTGATGAGGAGAATTTCAACAGGTATAAAGAGCTGTATCCTGATGAGGTGGCCAGGGTCAGGGACAGGCTGATCAAGGAGGATCTAAAGAAATATCATTCCTTGCGGCAGAGATTGGAAGAATATGACGGGTTGTTGTATTATGCCGACGACGGTGAGCATGTCTACAGCAGCAGTAAGAAAATAGATCTACGGCAATTGCAGTCCTATCCTGTTTTCCTGGCGGTGGAAAACTATCGCCTGGATTTCCACCCGGAAGAAATTGAGGATAATAATCACCTTTACCGGTTGCTCAACAGATTCGAACGACTGGAACTGGAGAATGGAAAGGTTTTCATCGCCTTTACGGAAGATTTCCTGAACGCCAGGATTGAGGAATGGAAGGCCGCCAAGGGAAGGACGGAAAACGGACTGTGGCAAGTAGCCGGCCTGCTGCTGGGTTTTCTCCTGTCCCTGGTCTACCTGTCGGTAACCGTTGGACGTAAATCTTTTGAGGACAAGGAGGTCCATTTTCTTCCCGTTGAAAAAATATATAATGATGTGAATCTGGTTTTATGTACCAGCATAGCAGTACTCTGGGTTGCGTTAATTGAACAGTTGTTTGACAATCTCAGTCAGGCAATCCTGCTGATAACCCTTCCCGTGGTGGCCATAGGGTTGCTGTTATTCCTGTCCTTGGTGAAGCATTTCAAAAACAGAACCCTCCTTAAACATACTTTGCTCTACCGGACCGCCACCCTGGTTTATGATGCGGTGAGTAAGGTGTACGCCAGCGGGAGCGTAGGCGTAAAAATCATCCTCATTGTCATTTTGTACCCGATCCTGGTGGCCATGACTTTCTATATCTTTCCGGTCACCATCGGGATCGCCGCTTGGTTGGCCTTTAAGCAGGTGAAGTTGTTTAACAGCATCAAAGAAGGAGTGGAAAGAATTAAGAGCGGAGACGTCCAGCATGTCATTCCCGTCAGTGGCAGTGGGGAGTTGGCCACACTGGCTGCCGATATCAACAGTATCGCCGGGGGCCTGAAAAAAGCAGTTGATAATGAACTGAGGAGTGAACGGTTAAAAACGGAGCTGATTACCAATGTGTCCCATGATATCAGAACCCCATTGACCTCCATCATTACCTACGTTGACCTGTTAAAAAAAGAAGAGGAGCCTCAAAAAGCACGAGAATATATTGAAACACTGGATCAGAAAGCGAAACGGCTGAAGACCCTCATCGATGACTTGTTTGAAGCGGCCAAGGCCTCCAGCGGCAGCATTCCGGATAATATTGAGAAAATAGATATGGTTTCTTTGGTCACTCAGGGGTTGGGGGAAGTTAATGATAAGATTGAAGCGCTGGGTTTGGATTTCAGGCTCAGTCATCCCAAGGAAAAGGTCTATGTTGCCGCCGACGGAAAACTGTTATGGCGGTCCATCGAAAACCTGCTGTCCAATATCTTCAAATATGCCCTCCAAGGTTCCAGGGTTTATGTCGATATTGAAGACCTGGGGAACGAAGTGCAACTCACATTGAAAAACATTTCCGCTCATGAGCTGAATATCTCAGCGGATGAATTAATGGAGCGCTTCAAAAGAGGTGATGAATCCCGGTCAAGTGAGGGCAGCGGCTTGGGCCTGTCCATTGCCAAAAGCCTAATTGACCTGCAACAGGGAAAATTCAGTATTCAAATAGACGGTGATTTGTTCAAAGCGATGATTGCCATGCCAAAATACAGTACTTAAAGCAGAGACATTTTATGCAAGTTCTTGGTGCGGGGTATGGACAAAAGGAGAAAAATTGGGTATTATTAACTTGTCGCAGAAAAGTAATGGAGAAGTAGGGGAGTAACCGCCCGTCCAGGGAGGCAAAGCCGACAGCTCGGTAAGTTTTTACCCGGTTTTGCGTTTTATTTGTGAGGTGAGACCTACATTTGTCATATTTGATGAATGTAGGTCTTTTTATTTGCCATACTTTAGGTAGGCAGCAATTATTAAAGGAGGAAATGGTTAATGGAGAAATCGCCGTGGTTTGCTATGACAGGCTCGCAGGCAGCGCAAGAATTACAGGTGGACTTAAATCAAGGTTTGACCAAGGAAGAAGTGGACAAGCGCCTTGGTATCTATGGGGCCAATGCTTTGAAAGAGGAGCCTCCCCGGAGCATCCTGGCTATGTTTTTCGACCAGTTGAAAGAAACTTTGATTGTAATCCTGATTATTGCTGCCATTGTCTCCGGCGCCTTAGGCGAATGGATTGACAGCATTGTCATTTTGATAATTGTGGTCCTAAATGCCATTTTGGGAGTTTTTCAGGAAAATAAAGCGGAACAGGCCCTGAAGGCCCTGAAAGAGATGACCAAAGCCCATGTTAAAGTCTTACGGGAAGGTCAAGTAATTCAAGTAAATGTGGAAGAACTGGTACCGGGTGACGTGGTCTTGCTGGAGGCCGGTGATTCCGTTCCCGCCGACGCCCGCCTGGTGGAGGCAGCTTCTTTGATGGTGAACGAGGCGGCCCTGACCGGGGAATCAGTGCCGGTGGAGAAAGATGTGGCACCGTTACAGCAAAAGGAGGTACCCATTGCCGAGCGCTCCAATATGGTTTTCATGGGGACCTACGTGACCGGCGGCCGGGCCAAAGCAGTGGTAACGGGAACCGGTACGGAGACGGAGCTTGGTAAAATCGCTGAGATGCTTCATGCGGCACCACCTGATCCCACTCCCCTGCAAAAGCAACTGGCTTCTTTAGGTAAAACCCTGGGTATTGCGGCGGGCATTATCGTGGCGGTTGTTTTCCTGACGGGTCTCTGGCGGGGTGAAGAAGTGCTGGAGATGTTTATGCCCGCCGTAGCCCTGGCCGTGGCAGCCATCCCTGAAGGATTGCCCACGGTGGTGACCATTGTGTTGGCCTTGGGAGTAACCCGGATGAGCAAGCGGAATGCAGTGATCCGGAGAATGCCGGCGGTGGAAACCTTGGGTGTGGCTACCTATATTTGTTCGGACAAAACGGGGACTTTGACCAAAAATGAGATGACCGTGACGGACATCTATTTGCCCGGTCAGGATTTCAAGGTTACCGGCACCGGGTACGAGCCGGAAGGTGAATTCCTGGCTGGAGAAGAGCCAATCAGCCCGGCTGCTGATCCGGATCTGGAACTGATGCTGCTGGGAGGGGCCTTGAATACAGACGCCCGCTTGGCTCTAAAGGAGAAAGGTTATCAGGTGATTGGTGACCCGACGGAGGGTGCTTTAGTGGTGGCAGCTCGTAAGGGAGGCATTGAAAAAGAAGCAGCGGAAGAAAAGTATCCCCGGTTAGGGGAGATACCCTTTGATTCCGGCCGCAAGATGATGACTACTTTCCATCAATTGCCGGGAGGCCTTTTCTCTTTCACCAAGGGTGCACCTGACGTTTTGTTGGCCCGGTGCCAATCCGTTCACCGGGAGGGCAGTTTCCGGGCCATTTCCGACCAAGACCGGGAAGAACTGCTGGCCGTTAATTCCCGGTTTGCTTCCATGGGCCGGCGGGTACTAGCCCTGGCTTACCGGGTGTGGCCGGAAATGCCTCAAGAGCTTAAATCTGAGGCAGTTGAGGACAATCTCGTTTTTCTCGGTTATTTCGTAATGATCGATCCGGCCCGGCCGGAAGCCAAGGAGGCTGTTGCCGTCAGTCATACTGCCGGGATCCGGACCGTGATGATCACCGGAGACCATAAGGATACCGCTTTAGCAATTGCCAGGGAGCTGGGGATTTGGCGAGAAGGTGATCACAGCCTAACAGGTCTGGAATTGGCTCGCCTGTCCGAAGAAGAACTGCGGCAGCAGGTATTGAGCACCACTGTTTATGCCAGGGTTTCTCCCGAAGACAAGCTCCGGATCGTGGATGCCCTGAAGGACAATGAGCAAGTGGTAGCCATGACCGGGGACGGGGTGAATGATGCCCCGGCGCTCAAAAGGGCCGACATCGGGGCAGCCATGGGCATTACCGGTACGGAAGTATCCAAAGAAGCCGCCGATATGGTTCTGCTGGATGACAATTTTGCTACCATTGTCAATGCCGTGGAAGAAGGAAGAACTATTTACAACAATATCCGCAAAGCAATCTACTATCTTTTATCTTGTAATATCGGTGAAATCATCGCCATCTTCGGGGCCATTCTCCTGGGCTTGGGCAGTCCTTTGACTCCCATCCAGATTTTGTGGCTCAACCTGGTTACCGACGGGTTGCCGGCCTTGGCTTTGGGGGTTGAGCCTCCGGAAAAGGATATTATGAACCGGCCGCCCCGGAGCAGCCGGGAAGGTGTTTTCGCCGGGGGCATGGGGATCAGTATCCTGTACCAGGGGGCTATTATCGGTTTGCTGGCGTTAGGCGCCTATTGGCTGGCCCTGTCCTGGGGCCGTTCCCTGGTAGAGGCCCACACCATGGCTTTCCTGACCATGGCTTTAAGCCAACTGGTTCATTCCTTCAACGCCAGGAGTCTGGAACACTCCATCTTTAGCCTGGGTGTCGCCACCAACCGTTACTTGGTTTATGCTTTTTTCGCTTCTTTGCTGCTCCAGTTGGCGGTTGTATTCGTGCCTTTCCTGCAAGGAGTTTTTGGCACTGCCTTGTTGGGCAGCCAGGATTGGGCTCTGGTCATCGGCTTCAGCCTGTTGCCGCTGGTGGTGGTCGAAGCCGGTAAACTGTTAAAAGGAATCGTCTTAAGGGTGTCCCCTCAACAAAGCTAGAATAAAGGCAAGAATTAGCCCCTCACCGGTCAACTGTTCAAACCGGGGGAGGGGCTGTTTTTTGTTCCCGGCGAGATGGGCACTCCTAATTAAAAGCGTGGTTTGAGTATGTTCCAGGCCATCCTGAGAACTGCTTGTTAAATGTTACATATCTTGGCCTCTGGGTGTTAGGAAAATTTGTGAGAAATGACAAAGGTATTTTGCTTCGCCATGAAGCAATTACATAGGTAAAGGGGGGATGACCATGTCCGATACCAGACCAGGTCACTTAAAGGACGGCCTCAAATGCTCCTGCAAAGGTCACAGTCTCGATAAATTTTTGCAGCCGAACATTTTAATCCTGTTGGCAATGGAGGATTTACACGGCTACTCTATTATTCAGGAACTGGAGGACAAAAAGCTCTTTTACGGTCAGCAAATAGATTCCGCCGGGATCTACCGGACCCTAAATCTTCTGGAGAACAGGGGGCTGGTGGTTTCGGAGTGGGATCTGGCCGGTGCCGGGGCCGCGAAAAAGATTTACAGTATCACTGAAGCAGGCCTGGAGTGCCTGAGGAACTGGATTATCACCCTTGAGCAGTATAAAGAGACCCTGGAATCTACTATTGAAAGAGCGAAAGAGGTTTTAAAACAGCCGAATTAGTGAAGGGTGGAACTTACAAGGGGAGGTAGCAAACATGGAGAACAGGCGCTTAATTGATGAGGCCAAAGCAAGTGCTTTAGCCGGAAAAATTTTGGACCGGGAGCGGATCATTGCTCTGCTTAACATTGATCCGGAGACGGAAGAGGGTGAGTTGCTAGGTCAGGCTGCCAGGGAGGTTGCTTCGGTGGTCTGCAAGGACAGGGCCTATCTCTGGGCGGCTATCGGGCTGGATTACCGGGCCTGCCCCATGGACTGCGGTTTTTGTTCTTTAGGAGCTAGCTGGGGCTTCGTTCAGGATGAAGTGGAATACAGCGACGAAGAAGTAATTGCCCAGGTCAGGAAGTTTGCCGGTGACGGGGTGAGGTGGATCGTACTCCGCACCACCCAGTTTTATGATCTCTACAAACTCATTGCCTTGGCGCAAAAGATCAAAAAAGCGGTACCGGGTGAGTATGAACTGGGGGTCAATGTGGGCGAATTCGATGAGGAAATCGCCCAGAGGATGGTGGAGGCCGGGCTGGAATTTGTGTATCACAGTGTCCGACTTGGCGAAGGCAGGGATACCAAGTTTGATCCCCGGGAAAGGATGGCTACCCTGAATGCAGTAAAAAACTCTCCTTTGAAACTGGTCTACCTGGTAGAGCCAATCGGAGTGGAACACTCCAATGAAGAGATGGCGGACTGTTTTTTAACTGCGATGAAATACAATGCGGTAGTTACCGGTGGAATGGAGAGAGTGCCCGTCAAGGGAACGCCTCTTGGTGATTTCCCGGCTCTTCCGGAAAGAAGGCTGGCTCAAATTGTGGCCGTCACCCGCTTGGCTGCCGGGTTCCATGCCCCTGACATCTGTGT
>JAAZDD010000008.1 GCA_012512955.1 Clostridia bacterium | reverse complement strand
TTGATATGCTGGTGGGCGATGACAGACTTGAACTGCCGACATCCTGCTTGTAAGGCAGGCGCTCTCCCAACTGAGCTAATCGCCCATCATGCAAGGCTTATTATACACAATTCCACGGTCGTTGTCAAAGAGATTTTTCGGTTGCCGTCTCCGGGACAACACTGCGATGTTATCATAGATCACGTCCATTGTCAAAGGTTTCTTGGAGTGGTTTCAGTCCTGCCAGGGCTTCCCTGATCAGTTTAGCCGCCAGCAGGGCCGTTCTTTGGGAAGAATCCTGGGCAGGCAATACTTCCACCAGATCCATGCCCACCACGGGCAATCTGGTTAATACAAGCATTGCTTGCAATATCTCCTTGGCAGTGCAACCGCCCGGCTCCGGTGTCCCGGTACCGGGAGCGAAGGCCGGGTCCACCACATCAATATCAATGGTAACATAGACAGGAGTATCATCCCATTGTTCCACTACCCGCTGAAGGGGCTCCAGCAATTCATCAACATAAAAATGGGTATTGTTTCGGCCATAAGCATATTCTTCTTCCGTGCCGGAGCGGATGCCAAACTGGTAAAGGTTTTTCCCACCTACCAAATTAACCACCTGGCGCATCACCGTAGCATGGGAAAGCGTCTCTCCCAGGTAGTCCTCCCTCAAGTCGGCGTGGGCATCAAAATGAAAAACTGCCAGACGGGGATATTGGGCCAAGGCGGCCTTAACCAAGGGCAGGGTCACCAGGTGTTCCCCTCCCATGGCGATGGGAAGCTTCCCATCCTTATGGATTTTTCTGGCTACATCCTCAATCCTCTCCAAACTGGCTGTTGTATTACCGAAAGGCAGGTCCACATCCCCTGCATCAAAAAAGCGAACATCCAAAAGGGAGCGCCTCTGATAAAAACTATATTCTTCCAGTCCGTCAGAAACAGCCCTAATAGCCTGGGGACCGAAACGGGAGCCGGGTTGAAAACTGACGGTAAAGTCCATGGGATTGCCAAACAAGACAAAATCAGCAGTTGCATAGTCTTCCCGGCTCCCCATGAAACCGTATTTTCGGTATAAAAAAGGATGCATGATCGCTTTCCCCTAACCGCCGATAATCTCCTTGACAAAAGGAGGCAACATAAAAGCAGCCTTATGAACTTCAGGACTGTAATATTTGGTGTTCAAAGACGGAATGTTGGTTAAATCAGCTTGTTCCGGATCATATTTTTTGCTGCCCAAGGTAAAGGTCCACAAACCTCCCGGATAAGTGGGCACATTGGCTAGGAACAGCTTGGCAATGGGAAAGATGTCCTTTACATCATTATATACTCTCTTAATCAGCGCTTCCTCAAAAAACGGGGATTCCGTCTGGGCCACAAAGATACCGTCATCAGTCAGGGCCTCAAAAACCGAAGCATAGAATTCTTTGGCAAACAGGCCCACTGCCGGCCCCACCGGATCCGTAGAATCAATGACAATTAAGTCATAAGTGTTCTTATGTTCCTTCACATGCTTAATCCCGTCATCAAAAATGATTTCCACTTTGGGATCTTGTAGACCCACTGAAATCTCCGGCAGAAATTCTTTGCTCACTTCCACTACGCGGCGATCAATTTCCACCAAAGTGGCCTTTTCAATGGACGGGTGTTTGATAATCTCTCTGATACTGCCGCCATCGCCACCGCCGACTACCAGAGCCCTTTTGGGATTTTTCAGGGTGTTTAGGGCCACATGGGTAATCATTTCATGGTAAACAAACTCATCTTTAACCGTGGTCTGAATAACTCCGTCCAAAAGAAGCATCCGACCAAAGGCAACGGTATCGATCACCATTAAATCCTGGAACTCCGTTTTTTCACTGTGCAGTGTTGCTGTTGTCAAACACGATATACCCACAGCAGGTGTCTGCAACTCACTGAACCAAAGTCCCTCCAAAGTCCATACCTCCCTATGTACTGTAATGTTTCACCACTGAATTCATATTATAACAACCTTAGCAAATTCCAGCAAGTCTTGTCCATAGTATTTACCGGGAACAGGAACCAAATCCCTTGAGACCTGCCAGATCCGGTTTTTCCGTTAAACCTTTATGCTGGATCAGCACCCGAAACCGCTCTCCCATCCTGTCGGGCATCACCAGTTCTTTTAAGGCCAGTGCCAGCTTTTGTCTTTCCATGGGAGTTAGCTCGGGGTTTTCCAGCTCTTTACCAGCTTCCAACCCGACTAAAAACCGCATTTGATTGGTAAACCCGGTTACCTCCAAACCCAATTTTTGCCCATATTTCATCAAAGCAGTAAAATTCACGTGACTGGTAATGTCTTTTAGCCCAATCCGATCATAAGGATTCGCATCTGCCTGATGCCGGTAATAACACATGACGGTGCCGTCAAAACGACGAGGATGGGCCAATTCACCCACTTCGTAGCCATAATCAATGGTTAAAACAAAGCCCTTTTCCAGGTACCTGCCCACCTCTTCCAGCCATTCCAGGGCATTTAAGTTTATTTCAGCTTCCTGGCCTTCCTCAAGGGCAAAGTCCAGGGAAGGAAAATACTCTTTCAAACGGGGTCGGGACAATTCCCCCAACTTATCGACTAAGGAACCGTTTACGTTGTCCACATAAATCTCCTTCAACTGCCCTTCCACTTGTTTCACCCGGTGCACCGGAAAAGCATCAACCAACTCATTGGAAAATACAATACCTTTGAAAGGTTTTCCTTGATTAACCTCCGAGAGTTCTTCAACCCAGTGAACCTGTCCGGCATAGTCCTCCAACCGCCGTTGCTGTTGCCGGCGATGGTACCCGCTTCGCTCAACAATATAATAGGGAATCTGTCCGAGCGATGGAGGAAAGCTACGTCCAAAAGCATCTAATATATCCAAGGCCAAGTAGCCTTCTCCCGCCCCATACTCCACCAGCTTAAGACCGTTCCAGCCTAAGATGGACCCCATCTCCAAAAGTTGGCGGGCCACAGCCTGACCAAAGAGGCTGCTCACATGAACACTGGTATAATAATCACCTTCCCGACCAATCTTTTGTTCAACCTGGTTATAATACCCATATTGGGGATGGTATAGGGCAAGGTCCATAAACTCCGCAAAGGTAATGGGAACCCCCCTTTCCGTAATTCTTGCCAGGATCACCTTTTCAGCATCCGTCATTTCTTTCCCGCCTTTTCCTCAGTAATAAATACCATCGGCCAAATAACGATAAGCGCCTATACGCCAGCCGGAGTCCAGGCGATACAACTTCATGATACCGGGAAAAGTAACCGGATCTGCTAAAAAAACATGGGTTTCGCTGACGGTCACTTCCAGCAAACACCAGTCCTCTCCCCGGTCCAGGAGCTGTGCATCCTTCAAAGTATAGAGGCTGTGCCAATCAGTTTCCACTTTGATAAACTCCCAAGTATCCTTTACCAGCCCGCCCACCGTTTCAGGGGTATAAAACCGGCGGAAATGAGCCGCCAAACTGTCCTCCGTTTCCGCCGTCAACCACTCAGTATCGGCAATTGCCTGTTCCGCAATTGCCAAAGCAGCCGGAGGAATTGTTGGGTCACCGGGGTTGTCTGAAATAATAATTGCTTTGAGTGCGGGCCGCCAAAGAACGCGGAAACCCAATTCCTCCCAATAAGTCCTCAAAGGGAGCCATTGCCCATTGTCAGCCGGTGAAACTGATTGTTCAACACCTGAAGCCGGCAGCAACAATTGACTCATTTCTGGACGAAATCCGTAAAACCTTCCGTCTTGATAAACCAGAGAAAGTTTAATTTCTTCACCTCGAAAATAGACCGCTACATCCTGTTCCAGGGGGGTCCCCCAACACAAAGAATTAAGCAACAGGCAAAATACAACGGAGAACGCAGCCGGCACCAAACCATATTTCACTGATCTTCTACCTCCAGCAAAGTGTTAAATACTTATTCTTTTTCCATTTTATGGTTCCTGCACGGCTATAAAAAAACCGGTCGTCAATTTCTGACAACCGGCCAAAGAGCATCGTTAATGTTGAAAATGTTTGCTGCCATGTTTTTTATACAGTTTAATGAAATCGAAGATAAATTTCAATTCTTCCGGGGTACAGCTACAGATCAAACGGAGTACCGATTGAACCTTAGGATCATTTAACAGTTCTCGTAAATCAGGCCCCAGCGCTCGGAGCAAATCCTCCACACCGGCATCATCAATCAAAAAGTAGCAAGGAGCAACTCCCACCGCATCGGCGATCTTCTCCACTGTCTGCAAGGAAGGCTGGACTTTTCCCTGTTCAATTTGTCCTACCAAACCGGCGGAAATGCCGGCTTGCTTGGCCAGTTCCCCTTGAGTCAGCCCTTGTTCTTCCCTTACCATCCTGAGCTTGCTTCCCAGAATACCGCCCCGCCCGATCAAGTCTTGGAGGCTTACATCCAGAGTCCGGGCAATCCTTTTTAGGGTATCAATGGCCGGATAAACATTACCCCGCTCAATTTCGCTGAGGTAGGAAATGGAAACATCCGCCTTTTCGGCAAATTCCGACAAGGTCCACTGTTTCTGCTCCCTTAGCAGACGCAATTTCTCCCCTAAAGCAACACCCTTGGAATCACCTGAAACTTCCACCAACTGGCTCTTGGGTACATTTAAGGCCACGGCTATTTTGTCGATGGTCTTCAAAGAAGGCCTTTTGGCTCCTCGTTCAATTTCGCTGAGATAGGAAACGGAAATCCCTGCCTTAGCCGCAAACTCAGCTAAGGAACAATCCCTTTCCTCCCTTAGCTGACGTATTTTTTCACCCCGGATTAACATATTCGATCGCCTCGCCTTTAGCCCTTTTCGTAAATACTGTTATCGTTAAACTGATTTTACAACTCCTACTCCAACGGTGTCAAGCAAACGCTGCCCTTGAGGCTTCCAGGAGGCAACGCCTCCTTGATTAGCTTAGCCTCAAGTGAACCGTGTACCTGAAGGGGCATTACAGCTGTTTCCCCCAAAACCCATAATGTTAACGGTGGTAAATAATTGCGTCAACTCTCCATGACCGCATTGGGGACATTTTACGTTCTTCCGTTCCCCAATGGAAACTCTAACGGTAAATTTGTTGCCGCAACTATTGCATTTGAAATCATAAGCCGGCATCTAGGAGCCCCCCTTTCTTTGAGGTTTTCGCTCCTATTATACATCTATTTTATTTCGCTGTCAATAATGCCAGCGAAAACTTCCCTCTCGTATAACCTTACTTAGACATTAAAACGAAAATTAAAAATGTCCCCGTCCTGCACTATGTAGTCTTTACCTTCCAGTCTGGCCAGGCCTTTTTCCTTTACTTTAGCCATACTGCCACATTGGACCAAATCGTTAAAACTGACCGTTTCAGCCCGGATGAATCCGCGCTCAATATCAGAATGAATCTTGCCTGCCGCCTGCTTGGCAGTCAATCCTTTCGTGATGGTCCAAGCCCTGACCTCATCTTCCCCGGCAGTCAAGAAAGAGATCAGGCCCAAGCGCTCATAAACAGTCCGGGCAATTCGCTTGATCCCGGGTTCTTCAATTCCCAAGTCTTCCAAAAACATGGCCCGGTCCTCAGGACCCAATTCTTCAATCTCCACTTCCGCCTGCAGGCACACTTCCAGCAAAGGAAGACCTTTTTCCTGTGCATAATCCAAGACCGCCTGCCGTTGGGGGTAGTCCTTATCGGTCAACTGGGCTTCATCCACATTCACCACCAGAATCATGGGCTTTTCCGTCAAAAATCGAATATGCTTGAGGGATTGCTTCTCATCGTCGGTCAATTCAATTTGACTGAGAGGCTTTTCCTCCTCAAAGGCAACCTGCAGTTTTTCCAAAGCACTCAGCTCCAGTTGATGCTCCTTTGTTTTTTTCTTCCCTTGATTAATGCGCGTAATCCGTTTTTCAATTAACTGCAAGTCAGCAAAAAGGAGCTCCAGGTTAACCGTCTCCAGATCCCTCAAAAGGTTAATACTGCCTTCCACATGTAGTACGTTATCATTATTAAAGGCCCTCACCACATGGATCAAAGCATCCACTTCCTGAACGGCAGCCAAAAACTCATTGCCGGAGCCCATACCTTGACTGGCTCCCCGTACCAATCCCGGTACGTCGGTAACTTCCAGGGTGGCGTAGGTAGTTTTTTTGGGCTTGTACATCTGGGCCAAATAATCGATTCTCTCATCGGGGATTTGAGCCAATTGGGTATGGGTGCTGGTCTTCCCGGTCATAAAGCCGCTGGTCTCCAGACCGGCTTTGGTAAGCAAGTTAAAGAGAGTAGTCTTGCCCACCGTGGGCAACCCGATAATTCCACAGGATAATGCCATTGATGGTCACCTCGTCGCCGTATTCACCCCATTATTGTACTTAATAAAAACACCGGTGTAAAGGGAACGAAAAAGACCCCCCTCAGGCTTGGACCTGGAGAGGGGTCTCTCTACTAGCAAACATACCTTTCTGCTTCAATAACGGCGTCAGCAATGGCACGTCTCAAAGCAACGGTGTTTTCCAAATCGAAACGTACCATCTTCTTCAATGCCGACAGCTGAGTCTTGAGGGCGTCTCCGCTGTCAACAGCTGCCAGGGTATTTTTGGCAATCAATTCGCATTTCAGCAGTGCCTCGTGAGCATAGAGTTTAGTCATCTTGATCTTTAATTCATTGGCTTCTTCGCCACTCTTCTCGATAGCTTGCTTAGTGCGGATCAAAGCACTTTCTAAAGCGAAGATTTCAATGATCATGTCGGCTACGTTGGCCAGAACTTCCTGCTCATCCCTCAAAGCCATGCCAAGTTTCTGCACAGCAGTACCGGCAGTCATCAGGAACATTTTCTTCATGTTGGCCAGCTTGGCGAATTCCACACCGAGAGTACCTTCCGGCTGGGTGGGCATCATGCCCAGCAATTCTCCCATCAATTTCTGAGCTGCTTCCAGTAAAGGCAGTTCTCCTTTCATCGCTTTCCGCACCAACGTTTGCGGGATTAGGAGACGGTTAATTTCATTGGTACCCTCGAAAATACGGTTGATTCTGGAATCACGGTAATACCTTTCCACCGGATATTCCTGGGTGAATCCATAACCACCGTGAATCTGCACCGCTTCATCAACGATGTAATCCACCACTTCAGAACCGTAAATCTTGTTGATGGAGCATTCCATGGCGTATTCGGCAATGGCGTTGGCGGCGGAACGGCCGGCAGCTTCCGCAGCGGGATCAAGGCGGGACAGGATGTCATCGATTAAGCCGCCGGTACGGTAAACGATGGATTCCGCAGCATACAGGCGGGTGGCCATTTCCCCGATCTTTTGCTTAATGAGACCGAATTCAGCAATGCTCTTGTTAAACTGCTTTCTTTCCTTGGCATATTTTACGGAAGTCTGCAGGCCAATTTTTCCGGCTCCTACCGCAGCCGCGCCCAGCTTATAGCGACCGATGTTGAGAATATTGAAAGCCACCAGATGGCCCTTGCCCACTTCCCCTAAAACGTTTTCCACGGGGACTTCGCAATCTTCAAAGATTACGCTGCGGGTTGAAGAACCTTTAATGCCCAGTTTCTTTTCCTCCGCGCCGGTACTCAAACCGGGGGTGTCTCTATCGACGATGAACGCAGTAAAATGCTCCCCGTCCACTTTGGCATAAGTAACGAAAACATCAGCAAAGCCGGCGTTGGTTATAAAGATCTTTTCCCCGTTAAGGATGTACTTGGTACCGTCTTCATTCAAGACAGCTTTGGTTTTCGCGGAAAGAGCATCTGAACCGGCGCTGGGTTCCGTCAAAGCATAGGCAGCAATTTTTTCTCCGCTGGCCAAGGCGGGCAGGTATTTCTTTTTCTGCTCCTCATTGCCGAAAAAGACAATGGGCAGCGTACCGATACCGGTGTGGGCGGAATGACCCACTGCATAAGAAGCACCGCCGGATACCTTTTCGGTAATTAAGATGGAGCTGATCTTGTCTAAGCCCATCCCGCCGTATTCTTCCGGGATATCAGCAGACAAAAGACCCAATTCCCCGGCTCCTTTAATGAGCTGGGCCATCAAACCCTCTTTTTGGGCTTCCAATTCTTCGATGACGGGCACCACTTCACCGGCAACATAATCTTCTGCCGTTTTGGCAATCATCCTGTGTTCTTCGGTGAAATCTTCCGGGGTAAAGATGGAGATGTTTTCAGCATCTTCAATCAAAAAACTTCCACCCTTGACAATTTCTTTGGACATTAATGATCCCTCCAATTTGAAATTTATACCATTTCAAAGACGCCGGCCGCTCCCATACCGCCGCCGATACACATGGAAACAACACCATACTTGCCTTGGCGACGTGCCAATTCATTCAATAAAGTGACAGTGAGCTTGGTCCCTGTGCAGCCCAGGGGATGCCCTAAAGCAATGGCTCCACCGTTGACGTTGACCTTTTCCGGATCCAATCCCAGTTCCCTCATACAATATAGAGCCTGGGAAGCAAAAGCTTCATTCAATTCAAACAAATCAACATCATCAATGGTCAAACCGGCCAGTTTCAATGCTTTCGGGATGGCTACCACCGGACCGATACCCATGATGTCCGGATCTACCCCACCGACGGCAAAGGAACGGAAAACGGCCAGGGGCTTCAATCCAAGGTTTTCCGCCTTTTCGGCGGACATCACTACCACCGCTGCCGCAGCATCGCTGGTCTGGGACGAGTTGCCGGCAGTGACGGTACCGCCCTGCTTAAAGACCGGTTTCAACTTGGCCAGGGCCTCCATGGTGGTTCCGGGACGAACTCCTTCATCGGTATCGAAAACAACCTCTTCAGTAACCACTTTATTGTCAGGTCCGATCTTGACCTGTTTCACATTCAAAGGCAGGATTTCATCTTTGAATTTACCTTCCTGGATTGCTTTCCAGGCTCTTTCATGGCTTCTGACGGCAAAAGCGTCCTGGTCTTCACGACTGATGCCAAACCTGGAAGCTACCTCTTCCGCAGTCAAGCCCATGGACATGTAGACTTCCGGCATATGCTCCATCAGATAAGGGTTGGGAGCAATTTTCTGTCCGCCCATGGGAATGGTGCTCATACTTTCTACCCCGCCGGCCACTACCACATCGGCAAAGCCGCACATGATCTTCTCTGCGGCAATGGCAATGGACTGGAGTCCCGAGGAACAAAACCGGTTGATGGTAAATCCGGGTACTGTATTGGGCAAACCGGCCCTTAAAGCCACAATCCGCCCCATATTCATGCCTTGTTCCGCTTCCGGAAAAGAACAGCCTATGATCACATCATCTACTTCTTGGGGTTCCAGTCCTTTGGCCCTGGCCACCGCTTCCTTGATGACCGCACCGCCCAGGTCCTCAGGACGATAATACCGCAAGGTACCCCGGGGAGCTTTACCTACTGCTGTCCGAACTCCTGATACGATTACCGCTTCACGCATCCTAACACCCTCCTCTCTTAGTTCCGTAAGGGTTTACCCTTAAGCAACATGTGACGCATCCGTTCCTGAGACTTCGGTTCGCCTACCAGGCTGAGGAAAGCTTCTCTTTCCACATCCAACAGGTACTCCTCAGTCACTACCGTGCCTGGATGAACTTTTCCACCGGCCAAAATATAGGCTACTTTTTTGGCCAAGTGGGCATCATACTCACTGATATACCCGCCTTTCAGGAGAGTATAGATGCCTAACTCCATCACGGCGTAACCGCTTTCTCCTACCACGGGAATCAATGCCGGTGCAGGAGGCCGATAACCCTGTCTCACTATTTCCAAAACGGCATTTTTGGCATCATGGAGCAGGAAATCACCGTTGACGCTGATGCCGTCGGAGGCACGCATGTAGCCTAAGTCCTTCGCTTCCTTGGCGCTGGTGGAGACTTTAGCCATGGCGATAGTTTCAAAGACTTTATTAACGATAGGCTGGATATCCACTTTGTCCACATTGGAAACTTTCTCCATGTGCCTGATCAGCAATTCTTTATGCCCGCCGGCACCGGGTACCAGACCGACTCCCAATTCCACCAGGCCCATGTAAGTTTCAGCGGCTGCTTGGATCTTGTCGGCGGCTGCAGAAATTTCATAACCGCCGCCCAGGGTCATCCCGAAGGGAGCAGCAACTACCGGGAAGGGTGCATACTTCAGGCGGTAGAAAGAATACTGGAATTCCTTGATCATCAGGTCAATTTCATCCCAGTTTTCATCCTCGGCTTCCATTAAAATGAGCATCAGGTTGGCGCCCACACAGAAGTTTTTGCCCTGATTACCGATGACCATTCCGTCAAACTGCTTGGTCAGGTTCTGAGTACACCAGTTGAGCATATGGATAATGTCAACACCCAATGCGTTGTTGGGAGAAGTGAATTCCAAACAGGCAACTCCGTCTCCCAGATCGATCAACTGGGCACCTGGGTTAGAGTGAACCACTTTGTTCTGTTTTTTCAGATCCTTTAGAACAATCAGTTCACTTGGCTGCTTAAGTAACTTGTATTCTTTAGAGACAAAGTCATAGTAGAACAGGCCTTCTTCATTCTTGACATAAAAACTTTGATTCCCTTTCGCCAAGAATTCTTCAACAACTGCGGGAATCTCTTCGCCTTCTTCCTTCATTCTGGTTACTGTTGCGGCAACACCGATGGCATCCCATACCTCAAAGGGACCCATGGACCAGTTGAAGCCCCACTTCATGGCATTATCAATGGACGGAATGTCGTCGGCAATTACACCCAACTGGCGGGCAGTATATAAAAGGGCCTTCTTCAAAGTCTTCCAGGCCAGTGCTCCGGCACGGTCTTTGGCATTGATGAGGTTTTTCAGGCGATTGGCCAAACCGGGAATATTCTTGCCCGCTTCGATGGAAGCGAATTTAGGCTTGACCAGAGGCTCATATTCCATGGTCTGGTAGTTCAAAGCAAGAATTTGTTTACCCTGTTCCGTTGTCTGCTTAGTGTAAAACCCTTTTTTGGTCTTGTTGCCTAACAGACCCTTATCGACCATGGTTTTTAATAATTCCGGTATTTGGAAGGCTTCTTTTTCATAGGGATCATCCACATTTTCCAACACATTATTGGCCACATGCAAGAAGGTATCCAAACCCACCAAGTCCAGAGTCCGGAAAGAGGCGCTCTTGGGCCTGCCCATGGCGGGACCGGTTACCACATCGATTTCTTCTATGGTATAACCTTCTTCCAACATGATGCGGGTGGTTTCCAGCATACCGTAAGTACCAATCCGGTTGGCGATAAAGTTGGGGGTATCCTTGGCTAAGACCACTCCTTTACCCAATACTTTTTCGCCGAATTCCACCATGCCTTCCACAATTTCCGGCAAGGTCTCCCGGCAAGGAATGATCTCCAGCAATTTCATATAGCGGGGCGGGTTAAAGAAGTGGGTCCCCAGGAAATGCTGCTTGAATTCTTCGGGCATATCTTCCACCATTTTGTTGATGGAAATACCTGAGGTGTTGGAACTGACAATGGTCCCCGGTTTCCGGTGGGCCGCCACTTTCTGGAGCAGGTCTTTTTTGATGTCCAGTCTTTCGACCACTACCTCAATAATCCAGTCAACCTCACTCAACCAATGGAGATGATCTTCAAAGTTGCCTACCTTCACCAACCGGGCGTCCTTTTGACTGTAAAAGGCAGCCGGTTTAGCTTTAATGGCAGCCTCTAAACCTTTTTGTGCTAAACTGTTCCTTGCTTCCTGACCGGCCTCCTCCGGCAAATCCCGGGGCACAATGTCCAGGAGATAAACCGGGATACCCACATTAGCTAAATGAGCAGCGATACCGCTTCCCATAATACCGGCCCCTAATACCGCTGCCTTGTGAATCTTGACCACGAAACCATTCCTCCTTTTTATTTATTTTGACAAAATGCAGACTCCAGAATAGAGAAAATCGGATCAGCCAGAGAAGACAGTTCATATTTTTTCTTAGTCATTACCCAACAGGTAACCACTTCGTCTACGGCACCGAACAGAATTTTGCGGGCCAGACGAACATCCAAATCCTCCCTCACTAATCCTTCCTGTTGCCCTGAGCGAATCACCTCCTCGATGACCTTAAAATAACTTTTGAGCGGTCCTGATATTCCCTGGTTGATCCAGGGGTCTATTTGCCTTAATTCAATTTGGGTTACCATTGCTTGGGCGGGGTTAGACCCCAGTACTTCCAGATGATGGGCAATCAATGTTCGCAGTTGTTCTTTAAATCCGGTCACCCGTGCCAGCTTTTCTTTCAGTTGGGAGACAAAATCCCCCATCTTTTCGGCAAAAAGCGATACCAAAATATCTTCTTTACTGGTAAAATATAAATAAATAGTCCCGTCAGCCACCCCTGCTTCCTTGGCGATACGGGCAACCTGGGTAC
>JAAZDD010000007.1 GCA_012512955.1 Clostridia bacterium | reverse complement strand
CTGCCCTCTAGTGTGGGAGAGGCGATTAACAAGTTTGGTACTGAAGAACAAAAACAAAAGTACCTGGCAGAAACCCTGGCCGGGAAAAAGTTTACTGCAGAAGGACTTACCGAACCCCGGGGCGGATCGGACTTTTTCGGAGCCACTACCACTGCCCGCCGGGAAGGGGATTACTACATCCTCAACGGGCAAAAACGTTTTATTGTCGGTGCCGAAGGAGCCGACTACTTCCTGGTCTATGCCAAAACCAATCCGGAAGGTTCTCCTAGGGACTCCCTCAGCGCTTTCCTGGTGGACAGGGGTCCCGGTGTGGAAGTTCACCACGTTTACGGTCTGATGGGCAGCCGGGGAGGCGGTACGGGCAGGCTGGTTTTCCGTAATGCCAAGGTTCCCGTCTCCAACCTGGTGGGAGAGGAGAACGGTGCCGGTGCCATCTTCTACCAAATGATGGTGCCTGAGCGCTTAACCAGCGCAGCAGGAGTCCTCGGCTTGGCCAAAGCAGCCCTGGACGTGGCCGTCAAATACAGCACCAAGCGCAAGGCATTCGGACGCAAAATCAAAGATTTCCAGGGAGTCAGTTTTAAGATTGCGGAAAGTATCACCCAACTGGATGCGGCTCGCTCCCTGGTTTATACCACCGCGGAAGCCATCGATCGGGGAGTACCTGCCTCCCTCCAAAGAAGAATGGTTTCTCAAGCCAAGAAATTTGCCACGGAAACCACCTGGAAGGTGGTCAATGAGGCGATGCAGGTCCTGGGAGGCATCGGTTTTACCAATGTCTATCCCATTGAGCGCTATTTGCGGGACGCCCGCTTACCCATGATCTGGACCGGCACCAACGAAATAATGAATTTAATCATCCAGCATGAATATTACAAAGAAGCAGCCAACAAAGATTCCCTCGGCAGGGATGTGGAGCTGGATGCCCCCGAAGCGGAAAACCTGGATGAAAAAATCTACGAATAGGAGGTATTCCCTTAGATGAGCGATAACATAGTTGCTGCCCTGGAGCGTAACGCATTGAAATTCGGAGACAGGTTGGCCGTAACCTATCCTGCCGGCAACCTTACTTTAACCTGGGAGGAATTGTACCAAAAATCCGGTTCCCTGGCTCAGTATTTCAGGGAACAGGGTATAAAAAAAGGCGATTCCGTAGCCTTGCTGATTCCCAACCGGCCCTCTTTTGTGATTGCTCTCTTTGCCATCTTCCGGTTGGGTGCCCGGGCCGTACCCATCAATGTACGCCTTACCCCGGCGGAGATTAATTATATCCTGGCCAACAGCGATGCGGTGGCTCTCCTGTGCGACCCAGACTTGCAAGAAACCGGCCATCGGGCAGCGGAGGGTCTGGGGCTGCGCCTGGTGGAAACCGTAGATAACCTGGAGCAGGTCTACAGCGGCTGCCAAAGCACCGATTGTGAGTACCCGATTAATACCCAGGAGGCAGCAGAGATCCTTTATACCTCAGGTACGACCGGCAAACCGAAAGGAGTAGTCCTGTCCCATGGGGCCATCTACGCGGTGGATCCATGTTCGCCTATGAAATGGAAATCCGTTCTTCCAGCCGCATGTTGATCCTGATGCCTTTAACCCATTCCGCACCTCTCAATCTGTGTTTGTTGGGTGCGGTCTATGCCGGTGCCACCTCCGTGCTGGGAGACTTTACGCCCCAAAACCTGATTGGGCTGGCGGCCCGGGAAAAAACCACCCATTTCTTCGGGGCGCCGGTGGCCTTTTTACTGGCCGCCCAACTGCCGGACCTGGCCAACTATGATTTGAGCGCCATGAAATACTGGATTTACGGCGGAGCACCCATGTCAAAGGAAGCGGTACTGAAAGTGCAACAGATCCTGCCCGGGCAATTGGTCAGTGTTTATGGCCTGACGGAAGCGGGCCCTAACGGAGTGGCATTATACTCCCACGAACACGGAGAGAAGGCAGGCAGTATCGGTCGTTACGGCACCGTTAACGCCGTTCTGAAAGTGGTGGATGACCAGGGCCGGGAAGTGGCACCGGGAGAAGCCGGAGAAATCATCATCAAGTCGGCCTCCGTCATGAGCGGCTATTACAAAAACAAGGAGGCTACAGCAGAAGCCTTAAAAGACGGCTGGCTCTACACCGGGGATATTGCCCGCATTGACGAGGACGGCTAGTTATGGATCTTGGACCGGAAAAAAGATATGATCATCAGCGGCGGCGTCAATATTTACCCGAAGGAAATTGAGGATGTGCTGACGATGCATCCCAGCATTGCCGATGCCGCCGTCATCGGAGTGCCCCATCCCGACTGGGGAGAAACCGTCAAAGCAGTACTGGTGGCCAGAGGAGAGGCCCCTGCTCCGGAAGAGATACAGGCATTTTGCAGCAACCACCTGGCCAAATTCAAAATTCCTAAAGTCATTGAATTCGTGGAAATGATCCCCCGGAATGCCTCCGGGAAGATCCTGAAACATATTCTCAGGGACCAGGCCCGTCAATCGAGTTAAATCAAAAACCGTACCGCAAAAGGGGCTCCCCTTGACGGGTAGCCCCTTTTCAACTGATCATCCCCAATTCCTGAAGCCTGGACCGTTGATACTCAATGAGCTTTGGATCGGTACCGGCTAACACTTTGACGGCTTTTTTTAAACGGGGATAAAAAACCGGTTCCTTGAGGGCCGCTTCGATCATAATGGAAGCGAATTCTTCAAATAATATGGGTTGGGCAGCAACAATTTCCGCGATAATTTCCGGAGCCGACCAGTCCATATTGCCGCTTTCGTCATTCATGGCCCAGATATGCCTGCGAATAGTCTCTCTAAAAAACTCCGGATGGGAAGCTCCCCTCTCCCGGGCCAGAAATCCGAAACACTTGGCTACTTGTTCACCGGTCTTTTCCTCCCGGGCAAAAGAGGCCATGGTCAGATATTTCCGGACCAGGCCGGGATTATCATCGAAGTGCTCCAGCAGACCGTAGTAATCCTCCTTTTGGATCATTCCCAAGATCTTCTCTTTCACTCCACCCTCCATGTCAAGTCACCCGATCAGTTGCTTTTCCGTACCGGCGTTATTCGGGAAAAACCTCTCACCGAAAGCCCGGTACATTTCAAAAGACGCCCTAAATCCCGTACAATGGGAAACGCCTATTTTTTTAGGTCCGGTTTCTTTAACTCAGCAACGGTCCTTTCCAGCCGGTCAGCGGAGGCGTTAAAGAGGTGAGTGCCACCGACCACGGCATATATCCGTTGCTCCCCGGTATTCCTTAGGGCTTGTCGCAGGTGATTGGTCATCCCCCGGTGGTCATAGTGCCCTCAGCGAGCACATCGGGTTCCCGGGTTAACCGGAAAACAGCCCCTTTCTCTTCCAACTCCTCCTGCGTGAAAGGAATACCGATATAATCAGTACCGCGGGCATACTTGGTCAAAAACCGTCGAATGAGCGGTAATGGGCCTATTACACACGGCCCATAGGGTAACCTTTTATTCCCACTCAATGGTCCCCGGCGGTTTCGGCGACAAATCGTAAGCCACCCGGTTTACCTGTTCAACCTCTTTCAAGATCCTGTTGGTGATTTTTTCCAAAACCTCCCAAGGAATCCTTATCGTTTCCGCGGTCATGGCATCAACACTGTTCACCGCCCGCAGGATGATGGGGTATGCATAGGTACGCTTGTTATTCTTCATCCCCACACTTTTAATGGAGGGCAACACGGCAAAATACTGCCAAATGGCTCTATCCAAACCTGCTTTATTAATTTCATCCCGGAAAATATAATCCGCCTGCCGCAGAATATCCAATTTTTCCTGGGTGATCTCCCCGATAATCCGCACCCCCAAGCCTGGTCCGGGGAAAGGCTGCCGCCAGACAATATGCTCGGGAATGCCCAGTTCCGTGCCCACCAGGCGCACTTCATCCTTGTACAGGGACCGCAAAGGCTCAATCAGGGTAAACTGCATATCCTCCGGGAGACCGCCCACGTTATGGTGACTCTTCACGGAAACCTCGTCACCGGTGCCGCTTTCCACAATGTCAGGATAAATGGTTCCCTGAACCAGGAAATCGATTTGCCCCAGTTTCCCCGCTTCTTCCTCGAAAACCCGGATAAACTCTTCCCCGATTATTTTCCTCTTTGCCTCCGGATCAACCACTCCTTTCAGCTTAGCCAGAAACCGTTCCCGGGCATCCACCGTAATCAGATTAATGCCAAAACCCTTTTGAAAGGTATCGGCTACTTCTTCCGGCTCACCCAAACGCATGAGACCATGATCCACAAACACACAGACAAGCTGGTCCCCTACGGCCTTATGGACCAGCACTGCCGCTACTGCGGAATCTACCCCTCCACTTAAAGCACAAAGCACTTTCCCAGAGCCTACGGTAGCCCGCACTTGCTCTATTTCCTTTTCTATGTATCCTTTCACATCCAACTGGCGTTTCTTGGTCATGCTGTCACTCCCAATCAATTGTAAATCTCCGGTTTGAGCACACAGACATAAGGCAGGTGCCGGTATGCTTCCCCGTAATCCAGCCCGTAGCCTACCACAAAAGCGTCCGGAATGGTAAAACCGTTATAATCCACCTTCACTTCTGCCTTGCGGCGCTCGGGCTTGTCCAACAGAGTGCAGATTTTAATGCTGAGGGGATGCCGAGCCGCCAGGTTTTCCACCAGATATTTGAGGGTCAAACCGGTATCCACAATATCCTCTACAATTAGCACATGCTTTCCGGCAATGTTGCGTTCCAAGTCTTTCAGGATCATGACCGCCCCGGAAGACTGTGTTGCGTCCCCATAGCTGGATACCGCCATAAAATCCATGGTAACAGGGATGGAGATGTGCCGCACCAAGTCTGCAAAAAAGATCACCGCTCCCTTTAGAATACAGACCATTAATAAATCCTTGCCTGCATAATCCGCCGAGATTTGCCTTCCTAACTGCTGCACTTTGGTCTGCAGCTGCTCCTGGGTAATCAATACTTCCTGAATATCATTGAGCATTTTCTTCCACCCCTTGTCTCTATTATGCCTATAGTCTGTGACCTAGGAGTATTCGCTGTCAAGGGACCAAAAACCTGCTATCCCAACCTATTGCACCGGCGGTTCCAACTTAATGGGTTCATTATAACTCCAGAGCTCCACCACCATGGTCATGGAATCGGTAGGTTTCGCCTTCAGGATCCCGTTGACCTCAGCTTTCACCAACTCACCGTTTCGCTTCACGTACAATGTATACCGGAAATCACGCCAGTGCTTGTTCATAAAAGAATGATCCACATCCGGACGTAAAGATAGTATGTACAGTTTTTGCTTTTCTATCTTTACAGGACCTAAATAAGCGAATTCATGGATCTCCTTGAACCGAAAACCGGCCAGGGGATCGATTTCCACCATAAATAGGTCCTTATCAAAGACCTCATTGCCGGCAATGGTCATCCACTTTTGGGCATCGCCGGTCCGGAGATATGTATTTCCGCCCAAATGGTAGGCCTCAATTTTTGTTCCTTCAATGGTACCCTGCAGGTAAAAGGAATAGGCATCAGCCCTTTTTCCCTCCACTGCGGAAATGTACCGCTCATGCCCACCGGCATTGAGCCGCAGGTCTACCCGGTAGCAGTAGCTGTGCAACTGGGAAAGCTTCTCCAAAGTGCTCTGCAGCAACTCCTCAGGAACAATTTTGATCCTGGTGTCCCAGTAATAATAGCCCCCATAGCCCAGGAGAGCCACAACCAGCAGTAAAACCAGCGGTTTCCAGCGAACAGTAATAGCCATCACTCCTGCCACCGTTCCCACCATTTATGGCTATTTTACTGGCGGAAAACCAGGAATATGACTCCTATCAAGGAGCCGTCAGGTAGACCGTTTTACCGCTGCCGGACAGCTGCAAACAGAAGACAGGCTATCCTTAAGTCCGGTACATGACCAGCACCGCTTCCGGGTTCATTCCCTCTGTCAATGACCCGCTGGCGGTACTTAAAATAAATCCACCCCCGGGACTGCCAATTTGGAGGGTTTCTCTCACCACTTTTTTCACCAACTCAAGATTATCTTGTTCCAGCAGGGACGGATCAATATTACCCATCAAGCACAAGTCCCGTCCGTATCGTTGTTTAATCGCGGCAAGATCCATGCCGGCAGCCGGTTCCAGGGAATGGACACCGGTAAAACCCAAGCCGGCAAAATAGGGTAATAAGAGATTGATGTTGCCGTCACAATGAAGAATGACCGGTATTTCCCGGCGTTTCAGGTCACCCAGCAACCGCCGGTAGACGGGAAAAAAGATTTTCTCCAAGGCTTTGGGGGAAATTATAGGTCCATTGGTAGCAGCCATATCATCCCCGATAATTAAGCCATGGGCCCCTGCTTCCAGGCAACGGCAAGCCAGGGCATGCAAAAACTCCCCGTAAGCCTCAGCCAACTCGGTTAATTCCTCTTGTTTGGTGACCGTGGCAACCAGAAATTCATTGAATTCCATGAGACCGGCCG
>JAAZDD010000066.1 GCA_012512955.1 Clostridia bacterium | reverse complement strand
CTTGTTTACATTTTTCCTGATTGATGGTAAAATGAGTCATTATTAATACCCCTTTTCAAAGTACTATTAATCTTGTAATCTTGACATTCCGGCAGAACATTTTTGGCCGAGTTTTCTGACAGTAGTATCTCATAATGGGGGAGAACTGCCAACCCTAAAACAGGGTAAAAGATTTTGCCTTGAGGTCAGATTTAAGGAGGATCGTCATGAAAGGACAAATCAGATTGAAATTGTTGGCGATATCATTCTTGATGCTGGCTATTCCCAGTTTGATTATCGGGGTGTCAGGAGCCGGTATTGCCAAAAACGAACTGGACAAAATCGGAAGCAGGGGTTTGGAGAATCAAGTAATCATGGCGCTTCAACTCATAGAGTCCTTGCATAAGACAGTGGAAAAGGGTGGCTTGTCCCTGGATGAGGCCCAGGAACAGGCAAGAGAGCTGTTAATCGGGGAAAAAAGAACTGACGGAACCCGGCCAATTAATCTAAAAGCCGGGTATGGAGAAAGTGATTACTTCTTCGTTTTGGATGAGAACGGCATTTTGTTGGCACACCCTAACAGAGAAGGGGCAGACTTTTGGGAAATGCAAACCGATGACGGGAGGTATTTTATTCAGGAAATTATTGAGAAAGCTAAAAGCGGGGGCGGTTACACTTTTTATGACTGGGCTTTGCCCCATGACCCGTCGGTCGTGGCCCCCAAGGTTGCTTACGGTAAGCAGGATCCCTACTGGGGTTGGATTGTGACCACCAGTTCTTATCTGCAGGATTTCAACCGGGGAGCTGCCCGCATCTTTTACATATTGCTCATTGTCATTGGGAGCTGCTTACTGCTTGGTATTCCTTTGGTTATTCTTTTTGCCCGGCACTTTTCGGTACCCTTGGCCAAAGTAACGGAACGCATTATGCTGGTTAGTCAGGGAGTGTTGTCTGCTGAACCGGTCACGGTAAAGAACAAGGATGAAATTGGTCTCATTGCCTCCGCCGTTAACCAAATGGAGAGCAACCTGCGGGTACTGGTGGGTAAAATCCGGGAAGTGGCGGAACAAGTTGCCGCCACCAGTGAGGACGTGGCGAAAGCCACGGAGGAAACGGGTAATGCCGCCGAGGAGATTGCGGCGGTTATGGAAGAAATAAGTCATGGTCTGGATGAACAATTACGGCAGGTGGAAACAACGGACCGGATTATCAAGGAGGTTACCCAAGGGGTTCTGGTAGTCAGCGAGAGTAATAAAGACATTGCCCAAGCGACGGAGAAAGTGGCCGGCTACGTGGCTGAAGGCGAAATCAAGGTTAATGAGACTATCAGGCAGATGGATGCCATTGCCCGGGTGACTCAGGAAACTGCCCAGGTAGTCAACAAGCTTGGCGAACAGTCCCGCCAGGTGGAGTCTTTTTTGAACATTATCAAGGAAATTGCGGAGCAAACAAACCTGTTGGCCTTGAATGCGGCCATTGAAGCTGCCCGGGCAGGGACTGAGGGACGGGGATTTGCGGTGGTGGCCGAAGAGGTCAGAAAGTTGGCCGATGAGAGCCAGGAAGCAGCTGATCAGATCTCCGATGTAGTTCAAGATATTTTGCACCAGACGGCGCTGACGGAGGAAGCCATTAAACAGAGCAGTGAAGAAGTACTGCTTGGACTGGAAACCATCGGCAACACCAAGGAGGCCTTTAACAGTATCAGCGAAGCTATCAGCATGGTAACAGGAAGGGTCCGGGGTGTGGTGGAAGCTTCTCAAAACATCGAAACGGGAGCGGTGAAGCAGGCGGAAGCAATGGAGAGCATGGCTGCTGTCATTAATGAGACTTCCAAGGGTATGGAAGGAGCGGTGTCTTCCTCTGAAGAACAGGCAGCGGCAGTGGAAGAAATTACGGCTGCCACTAATGTATTGTCTCGCATGTCCCAGGACTTGTTGGAGGCGGTTGCCAATATCAAATTTAAATAACGTGGCTGTCCGTATTTGCCACCGTTACATGCCCGGTGAAAGAAACCGGGCATTATTTTTCCATTCGGCAGGTTTTATTGACCGTGATAGCGTAACTATGTATAGCATGGACCATGCCGACGGTATATATATTATTGAAAACCAGTGGATACCGGGGGGATAAAATGAATTTGGAGAAACTGAAACAGCTGGGTACTGTGAAGCGATTTGCCAAGGGAGAATTTATTTGCTACGAAGGTGCAGTAGGCACCGAGATGTTTATCATTCTTTCGGGACAGGTAGCGGTTTATGGTAATTCCTTTAAAGGTGTACAGGAAAAATTTGCCGTGTTAGGTACGGGGGAGTTTTTCGGTGAAATGTCCATGTTGGATAACCAACCCCGTAGCGCTTCCGGTGTGGCCGAGAGCGAAGTAATCGTGCTCAGTATCCCCAAAGAGAATTTTCAGCGCCTAATTCGGGAAGTGCCTGAAATGGCTTTTGCTATCATGACCACTCTAAGCCGTCGCATACGGCAATTGGAAGCACGGTTATTGGAGGAATACAATGAAGGACCGGTTAAGGAAGTAAAGGATGGACCGTCCGTTGAGACAACAACCGTTGAAGAGCCTGCAATAAAATCCCCTGATACTCCGTTTCCGGTTAGTCATACACAACCTTTGAGCAATGTCAGTATTTTGCCGGAAGGTCACAAGATTTACGGGATTTTGGCTCCGGAAACCCATAAGAATTACTATTTTGAAAAAGCGGTTTCTTGTCCCGTTTGTCGTGGTGAGTTTGTAGCCAAGAATCCGAGGATGACCAAACTCAGGTTGGACAGACGGGAAAATGACTTGAGAGAAGTCTATGTGGATTTTGAACCCCTGTGGTACAATATTCGCACTTGTCCTTATTGCTTATACAGTGAAAACTACAATGATTTTGACAAGCTAAAGAGGCTCACTCCGGAAGGACTGCGTCCCTACCAGGAAAAAGCCCTGAAGTTGCATGGGAAAGTGTCTTTGCCACCGGCAGATCCCCTTTCCATCGACCGGGTTTTTCTCAGTTATTATCTTGCCCTGTATTATACTGAAGAAGAACAAGATAATCCTTTGAATATTGCTAAATTATATATGGCCTTGTCCTGGCTGTACCAGGACGTGGGTGATGAAGAACTTTACCGGCGCTCCTGGAACCAGGCATTTGATTACTATTATGCGGCCTATTATGGTTCCAGCAAAACGAAACTTAAGCCGGAGCATGAACAGCAATTATGTCTCATATTGGGGGAATTGTATTTACGAAAAGGTGAAGTGGACGAAGCATTGAAGCATTTCTATGCTGCCATCAGGAGGCTGGACGGCACTGCTTATTACAATAACCTGGCCAGAGACAGATATATGGAGGTAAAAGAACAGAGAAAATAACAAAAGGCAGGGTGGTGGCCCTGCCTCATTTATATCAAGCTTTTTGCACAGTAGCCGGTTTATTGGGTTTAGTAACCGGAAAGAAGCCAAACCGGTCAGCTATTCGGGTATACCAAGCAGCCCCTTGAACTTGAATAATGAAAGCCAGGGTCACTACCAGAGCGGCTTCCGCACCAAAGGCTGACACGGCAATGCCCAGAGAAATGGATAGATTGCGCATTACAGTACCAAATACCAGCGCTAAAGCATCATTTCGGTTAAACAACCATCGACCGATTAAAGTGCTGAGAATAAAATTGCCGGAGTAAAAAAATGCCAGGATCACCAGCGCCGTTATCAACAATTGAGGTTGAGTGATCATCATTTCGGCCCTCATACCGGTACTGGTAAAAATAACAAACAGCATGGACCAGACGCTGGCAGCGGGAAGGTAAGGTTTAATCTTCTCCTTAAACTCTTTAGGTGAATATCGTTTCATCAGCCCTTGGTAAGTAAAATGGCCTAACAACAGTGGGGTTACCACTACAATGG
>JAAZDD010000006.1 GCA_012512955.1 Clostridia bacterium | reverse complement strand
GTACAGCCCTGACTTCATGTATATCGTCAAGAGAGCATCCGGCAAGCAAGAATTAAACATTGTAGTGGAAACTAAGGATGTAGAGAACAAAGCTGAATTGCGGGGAACCGAAAAGGCCAAAATTGATTGTGCCCGGGTTTTCTTTGAAACGCTGTCGAAAGAAGGTTACACCGTTTATTTCAGGGATCAGCTTAACAACAAGCAAATGGCCCAGATCATCAGTGAAATCTTGGGCCAATAATGAATCCATAATAAGGAGCTGCCGCTTTTTGCAGGACGGCTGGTCCTTAGCTTACGAAAAGACCGCCTACCCAGGCGGTCTGGTATTTTGTCGTTTTTCTTAACCAGATACTTTATAAAGATTTCCTTGCAATGGCTTCTTTGGCCTTTTCCACAATCTTTTCTTTGGTGAGACCGTATTCCGCCAGCAGTTCCCCGGGGGTACCCGATTGACCGAAAACATCTTCCACTCCTACCCGCAAGACCGGCACGGGACAATGCTCCGCCACCACTTCCGCTACGGCGGAGCCCAGGCCGCCCAGGATATTGTGTTCTTCGGCGGTGACCAGGGCGCCGGTGGTTTTGGCCAATTGGATTACCGCTTCCTCATCCAGGGGCTTGATAGTACTCATATTGAGCACGGCGGCGTCAATGCCTTCCGCCTGCAGCGCTTCCGCCGCTTCCAGAGCGATGGAAACCATGATCCCGGCGGCCACCAGCCCCACCTGCTTCCCGGGCCGCAAAAGATTGGCTTTACCGATTTCAAACCGGTAGTCTTCCCCGTAAATCACCGGCACACCGGGCCGGCCCAGGCGAAGGTAAACGGGACCCTGGTGCCCGGCGGCGGCAAAGACCGCCTGCTCCGTTTCCACCCCGTCCGCCGGCACAATCACCGTCATGTTGGGAACGGCCCGCATGACGGCAATATCCTCCAAAGCCTGGTGGGAAGCACCGTCTTCGCCTACCGTTAAACCGGCATGGGTGGCGGCAATTTTGACATTCAAATTGGGATAGGCCACACTGTTCCTGATCTGCTCAAAAGCCCTGCCCGTGGCAAAAATGGCAAAGGTGCTGGCAAAAGGAATTTTGCCGCTTAAAGCCAGTCCGGCGGCAGTACCGATTAAGTTCTGCTCGGCAATGCCCATGTTGAAAAACCGCTCCGGGTACTTGTCCCTGAACTTGGCCGTCTTGGTGGAACCGGCCAGGTCCGCATCCAACACTACCACATCTTTATTTATTTCTCCTAACCTGACCAGGGCCTTGCCGTAGGCATCCCTGGTAGCAATTTTAGTCATAATGCAAGCCTCCTTACTCCAACTCCGCCAGGGCCTGGGTGACCTGCTCCGGTTTGGGAGCCACACCGTGCCAGCCTACCTGGTCTTCCATAAAGGAAACTCCCTTGCCTTTAACGGTTTTGGCGATGATGACCGTGGGCCGGCCTTTGGTCTTCTTGGCTTCCTCTATGGCCGACAAGATTTGCTTCAGATCATGGCCGTCAATGGACAGCACATGCCAACCAAAGGCTTTCCACTTGTCGGTTAAGGGTTCCGGAGACATGACTTCCGTCACGGGACCGTCAATCTGCAACCCGTTATGATCCACAAAGGCGGCCAAATTGTCCAGCCGGTAATGGGCCGCCGCCATGGCCGCCTCCCAGACCATCCCTTCCTGGCATTCACCGTCCCCCAACAAGGCGTAAACCCGGTAGTCCTTGTTATCCAGCTTTCCTGCCAGAGCCATCCCATTGGCCACGGCCAATCCCTGTCCCAGGGAACCGGTGGACATCTCCACTCCCGGCAGGGATTTCAGGTCCGGGTGGCCCTGGAGCCTGCTGCCCAGCTTCCGCAGAGTCAACAGTTCCTCTTTGGGAAAATAGCCTTTCTCAGCCAGGGCGGCGTAAAGGACCGGAGCCGCATGTCCTTTGGACAGCACAAACCGGTCCCGCCCGTCCCAGTCAGGCTCCTCGGGCTTTAGCCGCAGCTCATGAAAGTAAAGAACAGTGACGATATCGGCAGCCGACAAAGACCCTCCCGGGTGCCCCGATCCGGCAGCTCCCGTCATCCGCACAATGGATTTCCGGATTTCCCTGGCCTTGGCTTCCAGTTGTTGCCTCAATTCCGCATTCAATGCTTGTCACCTCACTGTAATTGATTCTCCTTAAATCCTTCTCCCAAGACCTCCCTTACGTCGGTCAGGACCACAAAAGCAGCCGGATCAATGGAGGCTACCAGTGTTTTCAACTTGGTAATCTCACTCCGGTGTACTACACAAAATAAAGTTTCCTTATAGTTCCCCGTATACAAACCCCGGCCCGACAGGCCCGTTACCCCCCTGTCCAACTCCTTGAAGATGCCTTGGGCAATTGCTTCACTGTGTTCGGAAATAATGATGGCCGCTTTGGCATAGCTAAAGCCTTCCTGAATGCCGTCCAGCACCTTGGTGGTCACAAAGAGAGACAGGAGACCGTAGAGGGCCAGTTCCAGGTTAAAGACGATACCGGCAACGGCAATGACACAGGTATCGATTAACATCAGTGACTGCCCGACGGTCAGGTTGGTATAACGATGGAGCAGCCGGGCCGCCAAATCGGTGCCCCCGGTGGAGCCTCCGAAGCGGATGACCACCGCCAGCCCCGCTCCCACCAAAACGCCGCCGAAAATAGAAGCCAACAAGGGATCGGTGGTTAACGGCTTCAAAGCTAAACTCAATAAATCAATGGCCGCCGAGTAAACCAGGGCCCCGTAAAAAGTCTTCAGGATAAACATGATCCCCATTTCCCTGGCCGCCAGGAGGAACAGAGGTATATTTAAAGCCAGCATGGTCAAGCCGGCAGGCAACCCGGTCAGATGATAAATAACCGTGGCCAAGCCGCTGACACCGCCGGCGGCGATCTTATTCGGGATTAAAAAGAGCACCAAACCGGAAGCCGCCACCGCTGCACCCAGGGCTATCCCCAAAAAATGCACCAGGTTTTTCCCCTTCATCAGGACTCACTCCTACCGCTCACTGCTTTTACTAGTCTGTGTATTTTTATCATAAGCTAACCTGCGGCTTTTGGCTCCGACTAGGTATTTTTCTACATGATATTACATTTTTCCTTTGGTTAGGGTGAGAATTTGTATCCCACGCCCCAGACGGTTTTCAAGTACCTGGGTTTGGAAGGATCCTCTTCAATTTTGGTGCGGATGCGCCGGACAAAAACACTGATGGAACCTAAATCGGCTACATAATCTTCATTCCACAGCTCTTTAAAAAGCTGTTCCCGGGTAAAGACCTGTTCCGGATGATTGGCCAGAAAGCACAGCAAATCAAATTCCTTGGCGGTCAGCTCCACTTTCTGACCCCGGACAATCACATCCCGGGTCTTGCAATCGATGGTGATATCTTGATGCTGCACTTTGCCGACGGGATTTGTTTCTCCGGCAGGCATGCTGCTCCGCCGGATTAAGGCTTTGACCCGCAGCACCAACTCCACGGTGCTGAAAGGCTTGGTCAGATAGTCATCGGCGCCCAGGTTAAAGCCGACACTTTTATCAATGATATCCGTTTTGGCGGACAGCATCATCACCGGTGTCTGGGCTACTTCCCGGATCAGGCGCAAAACGTCAAAGCCGTCTTTTTCCGGCAGCATAATATCGAGAATAACCAGGTCGGGCTTTTCCCTTTGAAACATCTCCCAGCCCGTATGGCCGTCCCCGGCATAGAGAACGTGAAATCCTTCTTTTTCCAGGGCTTGCTCCACTACCTTTTTGATACTCAGCTCATCATCCACCAATAGAATCCTCTTTTTGTTCATCAGCACCCTCCCCCTTGGACCTGTCCAGCGGCAAACCTAAAGTAAAGGTACTTCCTTCATTAATTTCGCTGGTCACTTTGACCCAACCACCATGCATTTCTATCAACTCTTTGGTAAGGGCCAATCCCAAGCCGGAACCGCGAAAGCGCCTGGCATCGGTACCGTCCACTTGCCGGAAGCGTTCAAAAATGTAGGCCTGATCTTCCTTTTTGATGCCGATCCCTGTATCAGTTACAGACACCAGGATCTCCTCTGTTTTCTCGTCAAAATCAACGGAGATTTTGACTTTACCCCCTTCCGGGGTGAATTTGACAGCATTCCCAGCCAGGTTAAGCACCGCCCGGCGAATCTTTTCCGGATCCGCCTTGACCAAGGGCACTTCCTTCAGAAACTCAGTGCTGAAATCAATCTGCTTTTGCCGGGTTAAAGGCGCAATCACTCTTTCTACGGAATCAATCACATCCACCAAATCCATGGTTTCCGGCCGCAGTTGGTACCTGCCCGCCTCAATTTGGGCCAGATCCAGCAGGTCGTTGATCAGCACCAGCAAATTTTCCCCGTTGGCACGGATTTCCTCCACATTTTGCAGATTGATCTGATCCTCCGGCGGCAGTTGCTGCTGCAGGAGTTCCGCAAAGGCAATTATTGAGGTTAAAGGGGTACGCAACTCATGGCTCATGGTAGCCAGGAACTGGGATTTATGCTTGTTCAAAACGGACAACTTCCGGTTGGCCTCTTCCAGTTCCAACTGCTTTTCCCTCAGCTCCCGGTTGGCGGCGGTCAACTCCTGGGTCC
>JAAZDD010000065.1 GCA_012512955.1 Clostridia bacterium | reverse complement strand
GCTTTGAAAGATACCGTCCAGTAAAGCAAAAACGAAAAAGTCAGTCTCCTTTGCCCAGTATTCTATTTCCTGAACAGAAAAAACTTCAGGGTCAGGAAAAGCATAGCCGGAAACATCCTCCAGTGTTCCTAGGGGAGGAGTCACCGTAACCCAATGCCCCTGCATGGAGACCACTTCCCGACCCCAGCTGTCAAAACAACGCCCGTCTGCCGACTGCTTTACAGGGGGAGGAGCGGGGTTAACTGTAACAAAATCCATGTTCATTATTGCTAAAGCGGCTTTTTTTCGTTCCAGAGGAGCCAATCCTGGTTCCGGGCACAACTGTTCAATCACGGCAGGAGCAATTAACAGTTCGCCCCTGGGTACCCGGTCAGGCTCCTGGTGTTTCATCGCTTTCCATACCCTTTCTCTTTTCACCGCAGTCCTCCATCTTCCTCATGATTATTGGGAACATAACCATGTTACCATAAAACAGCTTATTTCACCACTTGCCGGGCCGCTTCGGAACCCAATCTCAGTGCCTTTACATTCAATCCTTCCGAACCTTTCGGAATCCTGGCCAGGGCAGCTTCTTCCAACGCTTCCGGGGGAATAACCCCGGTCAGAGTTACCAAGGCACCTAAAGCTACCATATTGGCAACCATAGCTTTTCCAACTTCTTCAGCAGCCATTTTGGTCAGAGGCAAGGAAATGAGCTTGCCCCCGGTTCCGGACAAATCTGTAACGTTGGTGGAATCAACGAGGACCAGGGTATCGCCGGTTTCCACTAAGAAAGCGTACTTGTCAAAAGCAGCCTGGGACATGGTCAGCAACACATCCGGCTTCACTACTTTGGGATAGTCGATCTCCCCATCGCTGATAATCACTTCCGCTTTGGAAGCACCGCCCCTGGCCTCAGGACCGTAGGTTTGGGTTTGAACCGCATTCTTGCCTGCCAGCACAGCTCCTTCGGCCAAAATAATCCCGGCCAAAACCATGCCCTGCCCACCGCTGCCGCTTAGTTGAATTTCCCAAGTATTTTTCATAGGCCCCTCCTTTTCCCTTAACCTCTACTCATGGTTGCCCAGTGAAGCTCTGAGCCGCTCGTATCCTTCCGCAAACTCCATGGCATCCTCTTTATAAAGCACCCCAGTCAAGAACTTTCCTTCCAGTTCCTCCGGGGAATATTTATGCTTGTTGCGGATATTAACTGCGTTTTCTTTTTGCCAGCGGAGCATTTTACCGGGGTCCGCGGGTTTGTTGTGACGACCGTAAGCAACCGGGCACTGGGTCACCGCTTCCACCAGGCTGAAACCTTTATGCCTGATTCCTTGTTTGAACAACTCTGTCAGTTGGACTACATGATAGACTGTCCCCCGGGCCACGAAAGTCGCCCCTGCACCTTTTGCCAATTCTGCCAAATCAAAAGCATTGGCCACCACTCCGTAGGGAGCCGTGGTAGCCCGTTTGCCCCGGGGTGTCAAAGGAGACACTTGCCCTCCTGTCATCCCGTAAATGCTGTTATTAAAAACAATTGCTTTCAAATCTATATTGCGGCGGGCAGCATGGATAAGATGATTACCGCCGATAGCGGCAGCGTCTCCGTCCCCCATCAACACAAAGACAGTCAGTTTCGGATTAGCCAGCTTAATGCCGGTAGCAAATGCCAAAGCCCTGCCATGGACAGTATGCACCGTGTTAAAGTCCAGATAACCGGAAGCTCTTGAAGAACAACCGATTCCCGAGACGATGACCACTTCATCCTGATTCAAACCTTCAGCATGGATGGCCCTGACCAAGGCCCCTACCACTATTCCGTTACCACAGCCCGGACACCAAATATGGGGTAAGCGGTTCAACCGGAAATACTGTCTTAATTCAGGCTTCATTAAACGTTCCCTCCTAACCCGGCCAAAATTTCCTGGGGAGTAAAAATCTCGCCGTTTACTTTATTCAAACCTTCAACTCTCATCCGGCCTGCCAAAACACGTTCTACCTCCTGCTTCATTTGCCCCAGATTGAGTTCGGCAACGATTACCTTAGAGGCCTGAGCAGCCGCCTTTTTAAGTGCCTCCTCCGGAAAGGGCCAAAGGGTTTGGAGGGTCAAGAGGCCTGCTTTAATACCTTGTTCCCGGGCCTCCTTGACAGCCCGGTAGGCAGATCGATTGCTGATGCCGTAACTGACCACCAAAATCTCACAATCTGAGGTACAGTGCTCTTTCGTAAGACATATCTCCCGTTTGGCATTCTCTACTTTTCGATGGAGCCTACGAATCAAATCTTCAACCACTTGAGGCCGGTTGGAGGGAAACCCGGATTCATCATGATAAAGCCCGGTAACATGATAGCGATAACCGGAGCCAAGGGGAGCCATAGGAGGTATTGCGTCCTCACCGGCTTTAAAGGGTTGATAATCCTGGGGCTCACAGTCAGGCAATTTGCGCCCCACTATTTCCAAAGTCCCTTCCTGGGGCAGTTCAACCTTCTCCCGCATATGACCGACTACCTCATCCATCAACAAAATGACAGGCGTTCGATACTTCTCACTGAAATTGACGGCTTTAACAGTTAACATATAAGCCTCAAAGACAGAAGTTGGACACAGAGTAATGACAGGGTGGTCTCCATGGGTTCCCCACCGGGCCTGCATTACATCACCCTGACCCGGGCTGGTGGGCAAACCGATACTGGGCCCTCCCCTTTGTACATTGATAATCACACAGGGTATTTCCGCCATTATGCCAAAGCCGATATTTTCCTGCATCAGGGAAAAGCCGGGACCACTGGTAGCAGTCATGGCCTTTACCCCGGTCAGGGAAGCCCCCAAACAGGCGGCAATACCGGCAATTTCATCCTCCATCTGCACGCAGGTACCACCCACCAGAGGCAGCTTTTCTGCACATATTTCCGCTATCTCCGAAGAAGGACTGATAGGATAACCTG
>JAAZDD010000064.1 GCA_012512955.1 Clostridia bacterium | reverse complement strand
GTCCAGCCCTTCCCCGGTCCGGGCCGATACGCCCACCACCGGGTGCCGGGGATGGTGATACAGGGGAATATCCGGCAGCAAATCTATTTTGTTCAAAACGATGATGGCCGGCTTCTGCAATACCCCCAACTCTTCCAGGACCCGCTCCACTGCCACAACCTGTTCCTCGAAATGGGAATGAGTGGCGTCAACAATGTGCAGGAGTACATCGGCTTCTTGGACTTCTTCCAAAGTAGCTTTAAACGCCGATACTAATTGATGAGGCAGTTTTTGGATAAAACCCACCGTGTCCGCAAGCAACACCTTCTGTCCCCTGGGCAAAAGAATACTCCGGACGGTGGAATCCAGGGTGGCAAAGAGCTGGTTCGTTCCGGGATCTTCCTTGTGCCAGTCGACATTCTCGGAAGATACCGTCTCCAACAATTTATATCGAAGGGTAGACTTGCCGGCATTGGTATAGCCCACCAGCGTCACCAGGGGAAAGTCCCTTTTTGCTTTTGTCACCCTTCTTTGCTTGCTGATCCGGGCCAGTTGCCCTTTCAAATCCACAATTCTTTTTTGGATATACCGGCGATCCTGTTCCAGCTTGGTTTCTCCCGGTCCCCTGGTACCGATGCCGCCTGCCAGCCGGGACATTTCCGTGCCCAGGCCTACTAACCGGGGCAGCAAGTATTCCAATTGGGCCAGCTCCACCTGTATTTTCCCTTCCCGGGACCGGGCCCGCTGGGCTAAAATATCCAGAATCAAGCCGGTCCGGTCCAGGACTTTGCATTGCAGTATCTTTTCCAGGTTCCGCAACTGGGTGCCGGTCAGTTCCGTATCCATCACCGCCAGCTTAACTCCCTGAGCCTGGACCAAAAGGGACAGCTCCTCCGCCAACCCCCGGCCGATATACAAAGCCTGATCCGGCCGGTCCCTTTTCTGGAGGATCTCCTTGACCACCGTTGCTCCCGCGGCCTCCGCCAATTCCTTCAACTCCAGGAGGGATTCTTCAGCCCCCAATTCCCCCGGAACCTTTTTATGGAAGTCCACTCCTACCACAATGGCCTTTTCCGGCCCTTCCTCCTCCGGGGGCAGATCTGCCTGGGCCAATTGTTTCTCTACTTCCTCCACATAGTCCAGAAAAGGAAAAGTCACTGCCTGCCGCACATCCAAAGGCCCAAACAGCCGGCAAGTCCTATTCTCACCCTCCGGTTCCGGGAAACCCACCCATAAATCCCGGAACCGTCCGTCCTTAACCCCAATGGCGGCCATACAATCAAACCGCATTAAGTTTAAGGCCGCCACATCCACAGAGGAAAGGCGACCGGAACCACCGGGATGGGTATGGATTAACCGCAGTTTACTGAGCCGTTTCGTACCCCGCCGGCGACTTAACTCGGGCAGGCTCACTTTGGTCTGATCCCCCACCGCCACTCCTTGCACCTGTCCCCTGCGGTTAAGGTAGACAGCCACTTCATAGTTAAGGGCAGCCGTCAGAGTAACCATTGCCGTGACCAATTCCGGGGAAATCAGTTGTCCTCCTTCAACCTGGTAATCGTATAATGCCTCCAACTGTTGCCGGTGAAATGCTTTGATCCCGGATAAATCACCATAAAGGGTTTTATCGATGCTGACTCACTCCTTTTTCCGGCACTGGGTATTCTTTATAATAATTCATAGCTGGAAGAAAAGACCGGCAGGTTCAGGCTGCCCAGGACCCTTTCCAGGAGCACCCCTTCCCGCTCCGGGTATTGGCTGCCGTAGCTGGCTCTGATGGCCGTGGTAATAAACTGCACTCCCCGGTCCATGGCCATGGGAATGCTGTCTCCCTGCAACAGGCTTCCTACCAGCACACTGGTAAAAGTATCCCCGGCCCCGGGGTAATGGGCAGGAATATAGACACAGATAACTTTCCAGAAACGGCCGTCCTCCCGGTTATAGGCGATCACCGCCGTTTGATGTTTGGGCCGGCTTTTCCCCCGGTAGGGTACGCTGGTAATGATAGGCACCTGGGGACCCATATCAGCCAGGCGAATTAACCATTCTTTCAGTTCCTCCAGGGTAATGTCCGGTCGATAAGGCTCATTCAATAAAAACGCCGCTTCCGTATAATTGGGGGTAATGATCTGTGCTTTCGCCACCAGGCCCCGCATCTCCCTTACCATTTCCTCATCCATGGTGCTGTACAGGCGCCCGTTGTCTCCCATGGCCGGGTCTACCACCACCAGGGGATCGTTGGCGGAAAAATTATCAATAAAACGGGAGATAATCTCCACCTGCCTGGGGGACCCTAAAAAGCCGCTGTAAATGCAATCAAAATCAATCTTCAGTTCCTGCCAGTGAGCTACCGTCTTGGCCATAAACTCAGTCAAATCCACGAAACTATACCCTTCAAATCCGCCCGTATGGGTGGACAGGACTGCCGTAGGCAGGCTGCAGACCTGGAACCCCATGGTGGAAAGGATGGGAATGACCACTGCCAGGGAAGTCCGGCCGAAACCGGATAAATCGTGGATGGCCGCTACTCGTTTAATCTGTCTTTTCATCAATGTATCCCCTTTTAACGATTGTCATATAGTAACTTAATTATTATTAAGAAACTGGGCAGTAATGTTGCGGAGCGGGCGTTGTGCCCACAGCCGTCGGCAGCTTGCTGCCGGTAACGGCGTAGGGGCTTCGCCGTAGCGAAGCAACATTACTGCCCGGTATTGTTGAGTAACAATTATTTTACCAATCGATAAGTCCGGTATCCTTTGTAATCGACCACTTCAACGGCAGGATTCTGTTCCAGCCTGGCAAACACGTCCTCCGGATGCGAGCAGTCCCTGGAATTCAGGAAGCTCGTTATTTCGTGTTGGTTCATCGGATGTCTTTTAATGATACTCAAGATTGCCTCATAATGATCCGGCACTTCACTGAAAAAAGCCGGGGAAGCGGACTGGGTCACCGGGAGACCGCCCAGTATTTCCACCGCTTTCTGTAAAGCCTCCTCACCGGGCTCCTTAACCCAATCCTCCGCCGGGGGACGAACGGGGGTATTGAGGAAAAGGCGGTCGAACCGGATGTTATCCAGCAATCTTTTCAACTTGAACAGGGATGCTTCATCGTCGTTCAGCCCCCGGACCAGCATAACCTCCAGCCATAATTGGCCCGCAAACTCCCGGGAAAAAGTCACCAATCCCTGATACATGTCTTCAAAGCTGATTTGCTTAAGAGGCCGGTTAATTTTCCTGAAACTCAATTCATCATAAGCATCCAGGGAAGGCATGACAATATCGGCAACGGCCAGGGCCTTTCTGACCTCTTCCTCCGCCAATAAAGAG
>JAAZDD010000063.1 GCA_012512955.1 Clostridia bacterium | reverse complement strand
CAGCCCAATTCGAAAAAATTTCGTTCTAGGTCCTTGAATGTTAAGTCTTTTATGGGTAAACTGATCATGTCACGTCTCACCTCGTTTGTTGGTCTACGCAACTACAAACATACAGGAAAGACGTGAGTATGGGAAGGGTTTTTTTAACTCTTCCCATATTTTTTTGGGGAATTTGCCTACGATAATTTTACTCTAAGATTAAAAAATTTGTCCCATATAAAACAGAAAAGCCGCAAACTCTGCTGGATTATGGGTTTGCGGCTGCTAATGGCTTATCCTTGCATCTTTCTTCCGTAGCGAAAATAACTAACAGCGATAAGCAGTCCCAGCAATGCTGCCCCCAGCAAAGCCCAAAATGTGACGCCGGAGGTACCGGTTGCGTTGCCTTCTTCCACCGGGTGAATTTCATAGGCTTTTGGGCGGCTTTCTTCCGCTTCCTGTTCCTCCTCCGTTATTTCCTCTCCGGCTTCTGCCGGCTGGGTGACTGCTTCAGTTTCTTCAACAATTGTAGTTGGCATTGTTCTCATCGTTGCCGCCTGCGAAACGGGAAAAGACAACTCCAATTCAAATCTTGCGGGAGCAGGTGCAGGTGTGATCTCCACCGCGGTGGCCGAGACCGGTTTAATAGTGAGGGATTGCTCAGTAGCCTCTCGGAAAACTTTTGCAAACTGCTCGATTGCATTCGCCGGCAAGGTGGAGAAACTGGCCAGCCATTCATTAAAGACCACATTGGCACAGGTGTGGTGACAACAAACTACTCCATACTCTAAAACACTCTCAATATAGGTATCGGCCAAACGACTCACTGTTTCAGGGTCAGCTTGCCACATCTCCCGCCGGGCAGCTTCCAGTCCCCATCCAGTAATGGCTTGAACAGCATAGGGAGTCAGCCGGTCTGCCACCTCAAGATCCAGTGCGATGGTTTCCATCACCTGATTCCAGGCCCACTCGTCAACGGCATTGAGAGTAGCATCGACGCCAAAGAGATGAGCTACATGCTTGCTGATGGTGGCCGCTCCAGAATAGCCTTCCTCCAACATGCCTTCAATCCAAATGGGATTTAATACCCTGGTTCGCAGTTCCGTATCCATAAACTGGACAAAGGATTTAACTTCCGGCTCCCTGGCACGCCGGGTATTAGCCACATAGGCACTGACGTCCCGGCCGGAAAAATGACCGGCTGCCAAAGTTAACCCTCCTAGATATTGATATACGTCATCATTGTCCAGCACCCCGTACAAAGAATCCCGGACTTGAACGGTAACTTCAGTATTGCTTAAAACCCGCTGAAAAGCCTTGCTTCCTTCTTTACCGTAGACACCGGCACCGTAGATGAAACTCATCCGGTTGAAATAGGGTTCCACCAAGTCTGCTGAGTTCTCCCAGGCAGTGGTGGCTTCCACCAAATCAGATACTCCCACCCCATAGGTTCCGGGTGGCTCGCCAAAAATTCTGGCCAGGGATAAAGCTTTCGCTTCTTCCGGTGATAATCCCTCAGTTAGATAAGCTTGCAGGTCTTGTTCAGAATGTTTCCTGAGCAGATTGTCTTCGGGACTCTCCTCCAGTTCAGCGGCTTGAGTTAAAGCCCGATCCATCACTTCCAGCATGTAGCTAAAAGTATCCCGGAACAATCCTGAAATAGTAACCACCACGTCAATCCGTGGCCTGCCCAACTCCTCAAGAGGAGTCACTACAACTCCGGTCACACGGCCACTTTTATCCCATTCAGGTTCCAGCCCGGCCAAACGCATGATCATGGCAATGGATTCTCCCTGAGTACGCATGGTCTCAATGGCCCAGAGCACCACTCCCACTCTTTCGGGATACCGGCCCTTTTCGGCCAGGTGCTGTTCCAGCAGTAAATCAGCAGATTTTTTCCCTGTCTCCCAGGCTGCTTTATCAGGTACCAGACGGGGATCGAAAGAATAGAAGTTGGCCCCGGTAGGCAGGGAATCGGGAATCCGTACCGGGTCCCTGGATAGGCCCGGGACAATATATTCCCCCCGCAAAGCCCGTAAAAGGTTGTCCATCTCTCTAGTAGTCATGGCCAGTTTTTCTTGGTAATCCTGCCTGCTGCCTTCTCTGGTCTCAGGATCATAAGCTACCATAGACTCTGCCATCTTTTCCAAAAGTTCTCCTTCAGGGGGACTGCCAAAAGTATGCAGCCCGTAAGGCATTAGTTCATTTAACAGGTCTGCCAGATAATTTTCCAAATCCTCTACCACTTTATCAAAGTCTACCTGGTTTAACTCCAGATTCAGTACATGCTCCAAGTTATTGGTCCTTGCATTCTCAATAATCTGCTTCTGAACTTGGGCTAAACGTTCCGGGTTCCCCCGAGATTTTTCCAAATCATAGTTGCTCAGCAATTCCTCAAGGGTAGATAATGACCCGTATAGTTCCGGCTTAATCATAGGCGGTGTCAGGTGATCGATGATTACCGCATAACCTCGGCGCTTGGCCTGAGTACCTTCACCGGGGTTGATTACAATGTAAGGATAAATATTGGGCATATCCCCCAATACCACATCAGGCCAGTCATCGGCTCCTAAACCTACGCTTCTGCCGGGAAGCCATTCTTGTGTGCCGTGAGTGCCAAGGTGTATGACAGCGTCCGCGCCGAAACTGTTTCTTAACCAGAAATAGAAAGCTAAGTATTGATGATTGGGAGTAAGCTCCGGGGAATGAGCTATTTTTTCAGGATCATCATCCCAAGCACGCATGGGCTGGGGACCCACAAAAACGTTGCCTAAGATCATCCCGGGAATGATTAAATCTCCATCATAAACCATCACTTTACCCGGAGGGGGTCCCCAATCCTCCTCTACTGCCTGTTGTAAATCCGGTGGCAGTTCCCTGAACCATTGGAGATAATCCTCGACGGGCAAAATCATGGCTCCGGCAGCGATTAACTTTTCCATTTCCCCAGGTGCCCAACTGCCCACATTTCGTCCCTGACCAAGCATCATTTCCAACAATTCCTGAGTGGGGTATTCCCCATCAACTTGATAGCCGTCAGCAACCAATGCTTCCAAAATGGCTGCCGTACTACGCTCTACATTGAGATAAGAAGCGGTAATCCCATCCTTACCGCCGCCGTAGTTGTAATAGAGCAGGGCAATTTTTTTATCTATATTTGGTTTTTGTTGTAAACCCGTCCAATTAATAGCCCGATTGGCAATTCTTTTAATGCGATCAGGAATGGGTACTTTCTTTTCAATTTCCACCCCGGTCTTGGGGTCTACACCAATAGTTTTGCTGCCACCCATCATAATGGGTTCAATCCTGCCATCGCTCTCCGGCATGGCTATTTGCCAATAAACCTCACTGGACAATCCCGCTGTTTCCAATTCCCAACTCTCCAAAGCACTACTATATACAGGAGCCAGCACAGGTATATTTAGCTGTTCAAACAACTCCACGCCTTGTTCAGGATTACCGTATACAAAATTGAACCCGGTAGCCGAAATCAAAAGATTGATAGCACTGTTTTCATTTTCCATAAAAAAGGAGCGTGCGGCACTTTCCCGGTCTTTGGCAAAAGCAAGGATCACATTGACATCACTGTTTTCCAATTCTTCCAAGACAGATGTATACATATCTATATCATCATTTTTAAAAAAGCTGTCACCGGCGAGGATCCCAATCCAGGGAGCATCCTCCCTTACCTTACCGTGTGCTTCATACCAAGCAAGATAATCCTGTCGTTCTACAAAAATATCTTTTGCCTCAGGATGATAGATAAACATGCCAGGAACCGGAAGAACTTCATAATCCTCTTCAACCAGCAGGCCACCGTGATTGGCAGCTAAATAAAGAAATAAGCGCCGCATATTTTCCACGCCTGCTTCGTCAAAATAAGCTGCCAATACTTCACTTTCGCTGTTATCGATGCGAGGCATAGTGGGAAACTCAACACTTTTGGTAGCCATAATCTTGGTATCAGCCGGTATGCTATCCATAACGGCTTCTAGTGCTCTGGTAGTATCAATGCCAATCATTTGTAACAACATTATTTGGGCATCCTTAACTTCTTCTTGCAGACGGGTCAGCTCACGACTGTCGGCCAACTTGCTGCCGCTAAAGATCCTGATTTCAAGAGGGTAGCCCTGCCGGAGCAGTTCTTCATAAGCCGAACCCATAGAAGGAAAATAGCTTTCGCTGTTAGCGATGACAATTATTTTTACTTTGCTATTGGCTGCGGCAGGCTTTAAAGGCTGGAAGTAGCCACCCATTAAAGCAATAATGAGCAAAACACTTAGAAATTTACAATACTTCTCATTTCTGGCGAATGGGATCATAGACACGACAATCTGCCTCCTTATTAATGCTCGATCATGATGAGTTTACCTGTTTCGGGATCCCGGAACACTGTCCCCAACTCCTGAAACCCAGCTCCGGAACCGCTCCCCAACTGGGGAAACTCATCCAGTTCTCTCCCCTGTTCCACGCTGATTGCCGATTGGATGGCCTGTAGCAATTGATGACGCTTATCCGGCTCCATTTCCTGAAAAAACACATCCTGCAAGTTCCATGACAACACTAAAGCGACCAATAGCCCACAGGCAAAAACCAGCATTACGTCCACCAAATTAGCCAATCCCTCCAAGGGGTTAACGTTTTCTGTATTGAGTAAACGGCTACTTTTCCGTTTCACCAATTGCCTCACTCCCCAAGCATAACTGAAGCATCGTTTCCAGGCTGTTCAGGTAATCTTCATACCAGTGTCGCCGCACTTTGGATACTAGAGTAGCAATTGCAGCCGCTGCCAAACCAATGACGGTAGTGTCGAAAGCCACAATCACCGCCTGGGATAAAGCTTTCACATCCCCCTGTCCCAGGGCAGCCAATCCCGGCCCCAAAGGAATTAGAGTTCCCATTAAGCCCAACATTGGACCTAACTTGGCAATCATATCGGTTTTGGCTATTATTTTGGCGGCCTTTAACTCTTCCCGCTGGAGCAAATCCTGCGCCAGCACTTTGCTGACCCGGACATCATTGCCGGTTTCTGCCACAAATTTGCTATAAGCCGGTTTTAATAATTGAGGAATCTTTTCCGGTTGAGCTTGTTTCTGCCATGCCCCTTGTCTGGAAAGGGACGATAGGAAGTCCTTGACAGGCACCTGATTTAATTGTCTCCTTTGGCGATATTCAGCTGCGAATTCCCCTAAATAGATAAAGGACAGGATTAGCAATAATGTTAAACCGATAATTACCGGAATGAGGAAACTATGAGCTGCGATATGCATTATTCTAAATAAATAGTCAGATCCTGGAATTGCCAGCATTTTCCCTCTCCTCCTTAACAATCAACCGTTGACTGAAAGCACCCCAAACAATTAAACCCAGCAACCCCCCAACTACAATTAATAGTTGAAATGGCTCCTCAATAACAATAGGGCTAAAATTCATTTCCATAGTATTGGTAATATTAGGTACAGTGAGCGCAAATAATAAGGTCATAAGCCCCAAAATCAACAGGCTGCCGTTAAATACCCGCTGGAAATCAAAACCCATAATTTGTATGACCTTCCTGAAAATCAGACTGAGCACCAACACCAGGAAGCCGAAGAGCAACCCCATTTTTTTCCCCAACACCGTTACAGTCACTCCCATGGCCGGAGCCAGGATACTTACTCCCAAAGCCAGTGCCAAAATACAAAAGGGACAAGGTAAGAGCCCTACGGCATAAGCACCCCATGATAGTTTTTTACCTTTTGCAGCATCAAACCGGGGTTGTTGCAAAGACAAATAAATGAGAAAAACTGCGATCGCCAACCCACCCAAAAAAGTGTAGTGATCAATGAACTGCGCTAACCAAGGACCACGATCTGCAAATATTGCAGCTATTCCATAAAGGCTGGTACCCAAAGCTGCAGCAAAAAGAATAATTACCGGAACTGATAAACCTGAACTTGCCAACAAAAGGCCTGTCTTGATACTTAAGACCAGAGCCGCCACTGTTAATCCTCCTGAAATCCAATTCAACCGTCTTACCCCCACTTAGCTCATTGTTATATGCTTTCTTCTTTTCAATAATAGATAGAGAAAAAAGGGGACACCGATTAGGGATGTAATGATCCCCACCGGTATTTCCGCCGGTGCAAGAACCGTACGGGCCAAAGTATCAGAAGCCAAAAGAATGACGGCTCCCATCAAACAGGAGCATGGGATGAGGAAACGATTGTCACTGCCGATGAGGATCCGGCTGATATGAGGAGCCACCAGACCGATAAAGCCGATTACACCGGTAAAGGCCACCGTAGCCGAAGCAGCCAGGGAAGCCACAATCAAAGTTCCCAACCGTAAACGTTTCACATTCACTCCCAAATTAATGGCTACTTCTTCTCCGGCAGCCAGGGCATTTATATCCCAGGCAAAACGCATCAAAAACACCATACACAAGAGAACCAAGGGAACCAAAAGCCCTACTTGCTGCCAATTGGCACCCCATAAGCCCCCCATCAACCAAATCACCAGATCTTTCAAGGCTTCGTGAGGTGCTATATATTTCAAGGCGGAAACACCGGCAGAGAAAAGATAGCCTAATGCCACACCGGCCAAAATCAAAGTCTCCGGTGCAGTGCCTTTTATTTTGGCAATGCCGTACACCAGCATCATCGTGGAAAAGCCAAACAGAAAAGCACTGCCGGCCACCAAAAAAGTACCCACCGTTGCAAATCCGGCTCCCAACAATGAACTGCCCAATACAATAGCCAGGGCAGCGCCAAAGGAAGCTCCTCCCGACATACCTAAAGTGTAGGGACTGACCAAAGGGTTACGCAAAATACCCTGCATCACCGCACCTGCACCGGCTAAACTTATCCCTGTAATGATCCCCAACAAGATACGGGGCAAGCGCAACCCCATGATACCCGCTTCCGCCAGGGCATCTGCCGGTGCAAAATAGTTGGGCAGAAGAGATGCCCCTACTACTTTAATAACATCCTTCACCCCAACGGAAGAAGCCCCCACCACAAGGGCCGATAAAGCAGTCACCAACAGCAATACAATTAATGTCAACAATACAATAATCTTTTTAGCAATACCGGTTTTATATACTTCCTTAATATTTCTCCTTCTTTCACTGACTGCAATGTTGGATTTAGACGCCAACACCTTCATTTTACCGTCTCCCCGCTTTTTCTTGCCCTGCACCACCGGTGCTGCCAAATGCTATACCGTTACTTCCCACCCTTAAGGACTACCTGCTAAACAGGATTCAAAGGGATCACATAGTAACCGGTAGCCCTGTTTAAAATCCGGGCTTTCACCCCGTACACAGCACGAATATTGGCTTCATTTAAAACATCACGGGGCGAGCCGGCCGCAAAAACTCTCCCATCGTTCAGCATCAACAAGAGATCGGAAAACCGGGCGGCCAAATTCAAATCATGGAGTACCATAACCACCTGCCCCTTTTGCCGGTGAGCAAAATCCCCTACCAGCTCCAGCACCTCCAGTTGATGCCTGATATCCAAACTGGCGGTAGGCTCATCCAATAGCAAGACTTGGGGCTGCTGGGCTAAAGCCCTGGCAATGAATACTCTTTGTTTTTGCCCACCGCTCAGTTCATCAAGCTGCCGCTGGGCCAATTCCTCCAAATGCATCAATCTCATTACCTCCGCTACTACATCCAAATCCTTTTGTCCCACGCCCCAGGTTAGATGGGGCTTACGCCCCATCAACACTGTTTCCAACACTGTAAAGGAAAAGGCTTCTCCTGCTGCTTGGGGAACATAACCCATCATTTTGGCCAGTTGACGGGAATTAATCTTGCTGATTTCTCTCCCGTCTAGGATGATTTTGCCGCCCTGGGGCTTTAGTACTTGTGCCAGGCAACGCAGGAGAGTGCTCTTGCCGGTACCGTTAGGCCCTATAATACTTAACACCTGCCCCGGTTTCACTTCCATAGAGACACTTTGAAGAACCGGGTAACTGCCATAGCTAAAGTTGACACCCTCAATAAACAATTCCATGTTGAACCGCCCTTTATCCGTTAACCATATAACGCCGTTTTACGGGGCTTCATAGGACCAGATTCCCTGTAACGGTGCCCCTAACCATTCCTCAAAATACTCCTGCAAGATAGTATCAGGTTGGATACCGGCAAACCGCTCAGGATAAAACCACTTACCCAAATAAAATGCACCCAAGTAGGTTTTATCCCCTCCCAGCAGCCGGTTGTAGATCAGGTAAACCCGTCCTTTCTGACAGGCTTCTGTTTTACCCATGACTTTATCTGCCAGGGCATTGGCAATTACATTTTCTGACCAGGTAATATCTTGAGCATCATAGCCCATTTCTGCGTCCCCTGAGGTGTTGAGTACGAAAATCTCCGGGTTTTCTTCCAATACCCATTCCCCGTTCACCTGGGGGTAGCCTTCCATCTCACCGGCGATGTTGATTCCTCCGGCCATTTCAATTCCCTGGTGGGTTGAAGTGCCCTGGGCAAAAGTCTTGTAATTTCCTTCCGCAAAATGGCTGGTATACATGGCAAATACCCTGACCCGCTCTTCTTCCTCCAACCCCTCCAACCTTTTCGCCAGCAAGTCGGTTTGCTGCTTTTTCCAGGCAAGAAAGGCCTCAGCTCTTTCCTCTTTGCCCAATGCTTTAGCTAAAGAACGAAACTCTTCATCGTAAGCCTCCGGCTTAAATAGGTCCAGCTTAATCACTTTAATCCCCAAAGGTTCAAGTTTGGCAGAAAAATCTTCGTCACTGTAGGACTTTACATAAGCAAGCACAGCCTGGGGCTTTAATTCCAATATTTTTTCATAGCTGGGTTTACTGTATTTCCCTACCACCGGGCGATCATTTAGCCCCAAATATGTTTTGTCCATGGTATTATCAGCTATTCCTACCACCGCATCTTGTGCTCCCAAAATAGCCACTGCTTCGGCAGCGTTAGAATTTAAGATCACTACCCGCTCCAAAGGATAAGGTACGGTAATGGTTTCCCCCAAAGAATCTATAATGGTTATTTCATTTACGTCTGCACTGACCTCCGCTGAGTTAGTGTCTGAACTTTTGTCTCCCGCGGAAGTCTGACCACACCCTGTTACAACTGTCATTACCATTAACAGCAAAAAGATAATACTGAAAAACTTGTTTCTTCTCATATCCTTTGGTCCTCCTTACAATTGCAATAAAAATCCTGCTTGGCTTTCCGGGACAATTAATGGCTTGTACCTCCTTTATTAAAGATTGACTGCCCTCCGCAACCAAAAATGTTGACTAACCGTTTGTTTTAATGTTCATGTGCCGCTCCTTCATGTTCTTTGATGGGCAATAGCTCTTCTTGATCCTTGTTGAAAATCTGCATATTCATTTCACCGGGAAAATGCTCTGTTACGATCGCATAAATTCCGTCCTCTACAATCGTAAAATAAATATGTCCATGCTCCGGATCCATTTCCAGAGTATAAGCATAATCGGGCTTTGCCTCGAAAGTACCTTCCTGGGGAATCCTTTCTTTGTCCGATGCCATTACATGGGCCGCATGATGCTCCAGGTCGGTGATGTTATCGCCCATTTTGATAAAACCCACATCCATGGTTTCGTCTTCACAGGCTCCAAAGTGAAACAAATACTCTCCTGCAGTTAATTCAAATTCGCCAATCCATTCAAACCCGCCATGAGCATGATCGTGGTCATGTTCATGTCCACCACAGCCCCCCAAAAACAATCCTACAGTCACAACCAAAACCAACGCCAGAAATTTTGTTTTCATTTTTCTCCTCCTATCCGCATTTGCTATATCCACACTGACAACTGAGACACCCTTCTGCAAACTGTAATTTTCCTTTACATTCCGGGCAGATACCCAGCTTAAGATATCCGTCTTCAGGCACTTCCCAAGCACAATTTACTTCATGGTTAGCGCAGTACTCTTCCCATTCTGCTTGCAACACTGGTATAATCTCTTCCGGTATGCTGCCGTTAACCTGTAACTGCCGGTGCAGGATACGACCGATAATATCCGGACAGCTTTTCCCTACGATACTCTTGTCAGTAGCCTTTCTGCGAATGAAGTTGGGGCAACTGACGGAGGTAAGCTGATCGATAATGGCTTCGGGAGCGATATTGGCCCTCAACGCCAGGGAAATGAGGCGGCTGACCCCTTCAGTAAAGCCGCTGCAGCCACCAGTGGAGCCGGTAGTGATGAAAGTTTCGATCAAACCTTGCTTGTCAGAGTTGACGGTAATATACATCTTGCCGCAGCCGGTTCTTACTTGGTCAGTGATACCGATGGTTTGTTTGGGACGGGAGCGGGGATAAATCTTTTCTGCCGGGGTATGTTCTTTTTTCTGTTCCCCTTTCCCCACGGTGAGAACCTCCTGGGTTCTGCTGCCGGAACGGTAAACGGTAACTCCTTTACAGCCCAATTGGTAAGCCAGTTCATAAACACGACGAACGTCTTCTTTAGTGGCGGTATAGGGGAAATTAACCGTTTTGGAAACTGCATTATCACAGTGCTTTTGAAAAGCAGCCTGCATTTTAATATGGTATTCCGGGCTGATTTCCAGGGCAGTGACAAACACTTTTTTCCACTGTTCAGGGAATCCCTCGATATTTTGAACAGTTCCCTTCTCTAATACATGATTGATGATGGCACTTCTCTTGGCCGGCTCCAGGGTGTCAAGGTATTCCTTAAAAACAGGGTTAATCTCCACGAGAGTCTCCCCGTCCAGCACATGCTTGGCATAAGCCAGAGAGAATACCGGCTCGATACCGGAGGATGCTCCTGCAATCATACTGATGGTGCCGGTTGGAGCAATGGTGGTACAGGTGGCATTCCGCATGGGCCGTCCCTTGTAAATGCTTTGTTCAATATTGGGAAAGCTACCTCTTTCCAAGGCTAATTCACCGGAGTAGTGATGGGCTTTTTCCTGAACAAAGGCCATCACTTTTGAAGCTAAATCGACTGCTTCTTCTGAGTTGTAAGGGATCATGAGCTTAAAAAGCAGGTCAGCCCAACCCATAATGCCCAGTCCTATTTTCCTGTTACCCCGCACCATGGTTTTGATTTCAGGGATGGGGTATTTACTGACTTCAATTACATTGTCCAGGAAGCGAACACACCATTTTACGGTTTCATCAAGTTTGTCCCAGTCAATAGTTTTTTCAGGGGTAATCATTTGCGCCAGATTAATGGAACCCAGGTTACAGGCTTCATAACCCAACAGCGGTTGTTCTCCGCAGGGGTTAGTGGCTTCTATTTCTCCTAAAGCCGATGTAGGGTTATCCTCATTGAGCCTGTCTAAAAAAATAATCCCCGGCTCCCCGTTTTTCCAGGCGTGTTCCACGATCAAATCGAATAACTCCGAAGCTGAGATCTGATCGTAGATTTTGCTATTAAAAGTCAGAACGTACTTGCCATTGTCTTCTACCGCCTCCATAAATTCCTTGGTCAAACCTACGGAAATATTGAAATTGGTTAATTCGTTATTATCTTGCTTGGCCGTGACAAACTCCAGGATATCGGGGTGGTCAACCCTCAAAATCCCCATATTGGCTCCTCTTCTGGTGCCCCCTTGCTTGATGGCCTCAGTAGCTGCGTTAAACACTTTCATAAAGGAGACAGGCCCCGAAGCCACTCCTCCTGTAGACTTAACCGGATCGCTTTTCGGCCGGATCCGGGAAAAAGAGAAGCCCGTTCCCCCTCCGCTTTTGTGGATCAGGGCGGCATGTTTAACTGCAGTGAAGATTTCTTCCATGCTGTCTCCTACGGGCAGTACGAAGCAGGCTGCCAGTTGCCCCAGTTCTAGGCCAGCGTTCATCAGGGTAGGACTGTTGGGCAAAAAATCTAAATTAACCATGAGTTGATAAAAAGTGCCGGCAATTTCCTCTACTGCTTCTTCTCTGATCTCGGGATTGAAGGCTTTTTCTGCTGAGGCGATGGATTTGGCTACCCGGCGAAAAAGTTCTTCCGGTGTTTCCACTATTTGATTGTCTTCCTTGCGAAGGTATCTTTTCTCCAAAATTGTGATGGCGTTTGGACTTAAATTCACTCTCACTGCTCCCTTTCTCCACGGTCATCTTCCGCTTCAGGGGAAGTCAACCGGTATCGTTTCCAATACTCCAAGCTTTTCTGCAATAAAAAAAGCCTGGCTGCCTTCTGCAACCAAGCTTGATAAACTATTTTTTCATCAAAAATAGTTTGATCGGTACTTGGCCTTTCGACGGAAGGCGGGTCATACTGACACTTAGGCAGGTCTCCTGACTTGTGGATCAAAACTGACACTTTCGCCTTCCCGTCCGGTATCAAATGCTGCAATAAATACTCCACACACCTGACACCGCTCAGTGGCATCTTGAAAGCCGCTCCCCACTCACAGTGGCCGGACCGTCCGGGATTCTCACCCGGTTCCCTTTTATTCCTGCTTAAACAGGAACACCCAAGCGCCGACTATTCATTTTTCCTATAGATATTATTCCTAAAAAATCCATTAAACTTTTTTCTTCTTATTGAAAACAACAAATATTACTGCAACCACGGCAAAAACGGCAATCACAACGGGAACTTTAGGTATTGTTTTTTCCTCCACTCCTTCCTTATATTCCGCCCGGTGCCCCATCCCGTCATCGGCTACGGCCCGGTAAACGGCCAGGTTCTCATCAAAATGATATTTACCTTCCTCATCCACCAGGCCTCTTTCCAGTTCACGACCCTCTTCATCGTAAAGCACAACTTCCGTTCTGGGTGAAAAACCGCCTCCGTCGTACTCTACTTTGAACACACCCGGAGCTTCCAGTTTTAAAGACATGCCATGAGCAGAGGCCACACCGGGAATGAGTACCAACAATGCGATTAAGCAAAGAAAAAGTCTTTTATTAAGATTGAGCATCAGCTAATTCTCCCCTTCCCGAAATAATCCAATCAGGCTTGTGCTTTTCCATGAATCTCACCGCAAAACCT
>JAAZDD010000062.1 GCA_012512955.1 Clostridia bacterium | reverse complement strand
GGAGAGCAAAGCTCCGCAGATCTGCTGGGTGCCTTGGGGAAAAACCCGGCTGCTTTGATGAATTTCATGAACCTGTTAACCAGCGCCAAAGAAGCAATGAATGCCGGCCGCAGGGAAGAAAAGCCGGTTAAAAAGCTGGAAGAATCGAAGACCATTCCCTTCAAAGACAGAAACCCTTCATCCCCATAAACGGCTAACATAATGTTTTATCAACATAGTGAGGCCCCCGCTTGCGGGGGCCTCACTCTAGTCATCAAAGAAGATTAAGCAAAACAAGATAATCAGGATTAGGAACAGCAAAATCTTGCCTGATTTGGGCTTCTTTTTGCCCAGGAGTTCCTCCGGCCCGTCTTTCCGGTCGTCCTTGACCGGTGCCTTGGGAAACTCCGCCGGCATAATCTGAAAGCCGCTCCTCATTTCCTCTTTCTTCTCTTTAAAATCCCTAAGCACTTTTCCCGGGTCATTGACCAATTCTCTCCACCTCCCCATGGCTTTTTGACACAATCGATTAGTATATAATATTAAAGGGTCTGGGTGGGTGTGCAAAAACACAAAAAACAACCACAGCCAAAGGGCCATGGTTGTTAAGATTATCCTTTTGCTCCCGGTATCCCACAGACTACCCTGATTTTCTGACCTACCCGCAGGTTATTGGGATCTATTCCCGGGTTCAGCCTCATCAGTTCATTAACGGTGGTACCGTACTGCTGGGCGATTTTATAGAGGGTATCTCCTTGCCTGATTACATGATGGCGAACTTTGCCGTAGTCATCATCGGGGCAGGGATCATGTTTACCCTTGCCGCCTACGATAATATCGGTAACCACATTCAGTTCCCTGGTTTCCGTTACTTTAACTTTGATTTCCACAATGGCAGTTTGCTTCCAGCGGAAGTCCTCAGGCACATAAACGGCGGGAGGACAGGAATCTTCCACAGTAGGCAGCGGTCCCATACTTGTTACATCCACATGCTCCACCCGTTTGCGGTAGGTAACGTTCATACCAGGCTTTGCTCCCTTTACATCAACAAAGGTAGTAAAGGGCTCATCAAAACTGGTCTCGAAGACCCCGTTGGTACAGACATCCACATAGAAGATTTGCTTATGGAGACTGCCGACCACCACAATTTTGTTAGGCAGGAGCTTGCTTTCGGACCGGTTAATGTCGATCCGGGCATCTGTTTTGGCCACTTTCCGGGCAGGCCGCGGGAAGGTAATATTGGTGTTTTCAATAGCCACTTGCTGCTTACCTTCAGCCACCACGTGCTCGGCCTTGAGAATTTCTTTGACCACGTCGATACCGGGTCCGATCACATCGGTGACCACGGTAATCTTCCTGGTCGCTACAGCCCGCACCACCAGTTTGATAATGGCTGACTGGGTGGCTGTCGTAGGCGTTACCAAATCGAACTTGACGTACTCCAGTACCGCATTGACCGTAACATCAGTCCTCGGTGTCACCCCATCCAGGTGAACGAAGGTAGTAAAGTCCTCATCAATGCTGAATTCAAACATTTGGCGGGTAGTGGCGTCAACATAGAAGACTTGCTTGTGCAAAGTGCCCTGAACAATGACCTTGTTAGGCAATACCTCAGTGGTAATATTCCGGACTTCCGCATCGGCGCTTTTGACTTTGGCCGCCTCCACCCCTGCGGGCAGGTTGATGTTGGCCATCACATTAACCTGTTTTTCAGCCTCGCCAATGACATCCTCCACGGTAATGGTATCTTTAATCACCTTAATTCCGGAACCGGCAGGCACCTCGATATCGGTGATGATATCCACTTCCATGGTTTCCGTAGCCCTCACATGGACTTCCAAAATTACTGTCTGCTGCCACTCATCACCGCTAGTGGTACCATCGGGTATGTCATTATGATCCACAAACTCAACCCGGGCATCTACCTCGATGACAGAATCGGGGGTTACTCCCGGTAAATCCACAAAGGTGGTAAATCTCTCATCCACCGGCAAATCGTAAACAGCATCCTGCAGGTAGGCAATGCCCCCTATTTCACGACTGACATTAGATACCCAGGCAATCTGCTTGTGGAACAACCCTTCCACAATCACTTTATCATCAAGGGGAGTAGCCTGCAGATCCCTGACTTCTGCCGTTACATCCATGATCTTGCGCACTTCTACGGGAAAGATCACTACGGAACGGAGACTCACTTGGTTAGTGTTCTCACCCACCACATGCTGGACCTTGAACTTTCTCCGGCAGATCCGGAATCCATTAATCATTTCTTCTTCGCATTCCACATCGTTGTCGTCATCCTTGTCATGATGGTGGTGTTTTTGTTTCTTATGCTGGTTCTTGTATTCATAATCGTCGTGATATTTGGTGCCCTTGCCGTGGCTGCTCTTTCACTGGTTATTGTTGTTGTAATAGCCTCTATCATCCATGGGGTTGACCTCCTTTCTAAATGATTTCACCACAGTATATGCTTTAACCGGTTAATAGTGTTACCTCCTCCCCCTGAATAAGATTGCTACTACATTTTATGAAACAGCCCGGGGAATGTGCGGGAAGGTGTTCAGGGCATAAAAAAATCGCCGGGTCCCGTTCCCGGCGATTCTTTTATGCTTTAACCGCTTCAATTCTTTGTTCCTGACCTCCACGGTAAACGGTCAGTTCCACCGTCTCCGTCAGTACATCGGTGTAGCTGAACGAAACACGCCTCACTACACTGTGATGCTCGTCCAGTTTAATGACAAAAATATGAGGATAAGTCTGCTCCAATATCCCGGTCTTTTCGTATACCTTTTTTCTGCCTCGATTGGCCTTCAGCCTAATCCTGTGACCGACACAATCTTCCAGGGTATTTTTGATATTTGCCAAAACTTCCTTGGCCGCCATTAAACCACCTCTTTTCCGATCCTATTGTACAACAATTTCGCTGGTTTGTCAAAAATAACATATAATTATACTTCAGGCGCCTGATCGTGTCAACCCATTAGACTCTGATGTTTGTGTCAAGTACAAGTAGGCAATTTTTTGTCTTTCCTGAATCCATCTTAATTCTCTAGGAAAGTTTCCGTTTTTTTAGACGCTCAGCGTGGTGTGGCTGCGCCCCAAAAAGGCTAACAGCTTGCCTTCTCCACGTCAAGGCCAAGCCCCATGGGGTGGCCTTACGGCCAGCCTTGACATGGAGCCTCGGGCAAGCCGTTTCGACTGGCCAGGGG
>JAAZDD010000061.1 GCA_012512955.1 Clostridia bacterium | reverse complement strand
TGACAATCTTCCTGGATAGCCTTTAGAATTTTGTTGGCTTGATAACGATTGGTTTTGGGGAGGAGCAGCCTGAACTCGTCTCCACCGGTCCGGGCCAGGATATCACCTTCCCGTGAGCATCTTTGCAGTATTTTCGCTGCTTCGATGATCAGCCGGTCCCCTGCCTCAGTGCCGTAAGCATCGTTAATCAGCCTGACGCCGTTAATATCGGCAATAATGATGGCTGTTGGCGTCTGATCCTCCCTATCCAAACGGGCTTTTGCTTCTTCGTAATACCGGCGATTATACACACCGGTCATCAAATCATGGTCACTGAAGTATTCGATCTGCCGCTGTTTTTCCTTGGTTTCGGTGATGTCAATAATAATGCCTTCCAGGGCTACTACCTCGCCGTCATCCCCGAACACTCCTTGTCCCGTTTCCAGGACCCACTTCCGTTCCCCGGTGGCAGTGATTATTTCATATTCATAGCGGAACAGGCGCCGTTCCTCAATTACCCGTTCCCATTCCGCCCATAATACATCCCTGTATTCCGGAACAATCAAATCATTAAAAGACAGCTCTCTATTATACAAAAGGCTTTCACTCTTATATCCGGTCAAGTCATAACAACCCTTGGACACAAATTCCATTGTCCAGTGTTCATCAAATTTGCACCTGTAAGCCATTCCCGGCAGGTTCTCCAGCAATACCCTCCTGCTTCGTTCACTTTCCTGCAGGGCTTCTTCCCCTTCTTTCCGGGCTTGAATATCCTGAACCATGCATAAGTAGTAGTCATTGGTAACATTACCGCTGGTCAACCTTAACCTGCTCGCCGTCATGTTCACCCAGATGCCGGTGCCATCGGGTCTAATGAAACGTCTTTCCAGAGAATGCCCCGGTGTTTCAGCCTTATAACATTGCTTAAAGTATTCCAGATCCCCGGGCAAGTCATCGGGATGAGTAACGTCATTCCAATTTAAAGAAGCAATTTCAGCTCAGGTTCTTCCTAAGATCCGGGCAAACTCGGTATTACCCATGGATATAAAATGGAAACAATCCAGCAGAGCGATTCCAATCGGCGCCTGTTCATAACCGGTCCTGAATAAAGTTTCAGTATCTTTAAGCTCCCTGCTTAAGACCGCCAACCGGTAATTATTCAAGATTACCCAGCAGAGCAACATTAAGAGCAGGAGTATACAGGCCACTACTGCAGTGGAATGGAGCAGGTACCTGTTCACTTCTGCCTGCCAGTAGCCCGCCGGATAATCAATACCAAATACGGCCAGCACTTCGCCTGTATCCGGATCTTTTACCGGGGCCAAAGCACTGACCCAAGTGCCCCAGCGGTCGGTAATGGGAATGGTCAAGATTGGCTCCCCGGTTAAGAAAGGTTCCTTATATAGTGAGGCCGCCTCCGAAAACTCCTGGCCGGGGGGAGAATAGTATTCAGACTGGGGAGACTCTGAATCAGCAATGATATATAGACTGCCGTCTTTCATAGTTAACAGATAGGCGAAACCGATTTCCGGTTTGCCCTGTTTAATGTCCACCAAGCTGTTTTTTAATGACAGGTAATCATCAGAATCCAGATCAGAAAGATTCCCTTTCAGATTCATGAGCCGCTCCGGCTGAATAAAAGAGGCAACAGAAACAGCCAGGCCAATGGCTTCCTGCTGAGCATCCCGGGTATATTGCTCCCAGGCATAATAGATATAGAGGAGGCCACATAGGGCCACGAAGATTATAAGAATAACAAAAAGATTTTTAATTTTACTTTCCTGGAACAGCCCGTATTTTTCTTTCATAGCATTCCTTTCTTCAGTCCAAAATTTTGCAGCTTAACTGTTATTAATATTATTAAGTGGATAATATTGCTATTGTAGTTAAAATTGTACTGTCAATTATCAACCAATTCAACATATTTCTACATGCTCACACCGGAAATAATCCAGCCATTGTTCCGAACTGAAAGGCGCTCCGGTACCTGGGGAATGTTCTGCTTCCCGGCAGTGTTTGCCTCAGCAATTTTTGCAATAGAAAAAGGAATTGAACCTGAAATAGGCTAAAATAAGCATAGTAAAATGTCACTCAATGCAGGAGGATATTTCGTCTATGATCTATGACATTGCTATTATTGGCGCAGGTCCGGCAGGAGCCACTCTGGCCCGCTTGCTGGATAAACGATATAAAGTAATGCTTCTGGACAAGCGTAATTTGCTTTGCAGAGACCAAAACGGAATCTCAAAATGCTGCGGCGGACTCCTGGCTCCTGATGCCCAGCAAATGTTGGGCAGGCTTGGTCTTGCCGTGCCCACCGGTGTTCTGGTAAACCCCCAGCTTTTTTTGGTCAGAACCATCGACTTTGACAATTGTTTGGAACGGTATTACCAACGTTTTTACTTTAATATGAACAGAAACCGGTTTGATGAATGGCTGGTATCATTAATACCGGACAGTGTCGATTTGAGAATGGAGTGTCGACTCGATTCCGTCAAGAAATGTAATGAAGGCTATACAGTTACCTTCATTCACCAAGGGAAGGCTTGTCAGGAGAAGGCCCGTGTGGTTGTAGGAGCTGACGGCGCTCTGTCCGGTCTCCGCAAACAATTTTTTAAAGAAAGGGATTCTTTTAAACGATATATTGCCATCCAGGAATGGTTTGAAACAGATATAGAAGTTCCCCATTACGGTGCAATCTTTGACAGTGCGGTAACCGACTTTTATTCCTGGACCATCTTCAAGGAAGGAAAACTCTTAATTGGTTCAGCCCTTATCCAGTCAGATGAGCCCAGGCAGAAGTACCATCTTCTGAAAAGCAAACTTAGAGACTATGGCTTCCGCTTTGAGCGACCCCTAAAAAGAGAGGCCGCTCCAATTTTACGTCCCTGCACCGGGGATATCATCACCGGTAATGATTCAGTTGCCCTGATCGGTGAAGCCGGGGGCTTCATCAGCCCCAGTTCGGCGGAGGGTCTAAGTTTTGCTTTCAAAAGTGCCCATGCATTGGCTTTAAGTCTGAATGAAGGCATGGAGGGTTTCCAGGCAAGATACAAAAAAAGGATACAACCCCTTGTCCGGAGCATTGCGGTAAAAAGGGCCAAAAACATTGTCATGTATAATAAAATACTCCGGGGGTTGGTAATGAAAAGCGGTGTCTTAAGCAGTGACGTATATTTTGCAGGCAACTCCTCTCCCTTTTCCCAAAATCATGTGAAATAAATCTATTTTAAAATCCCAGCTTCAATTTTCAAATAATTATTGGCAGGTATACAAGCAATGGGTATAATTGAGTTGAGTTGATTGAAAAGGGGTGCCTGGATGAGCGACAGGGAGTTATTAGAACTTATAGCTTCCCAGGTGGGCAAACTAACTACCCAAGTTGATTTATTAACGAAAGACATGGCTGAGGTAAAAACTGACCTGGTCGGCGTCAAAGAAGACTTGGCCGGGGTAAAAGGAGACCTAGCTGCCGTAAAAGAAGATCTGGCCGGGGTAAAGTCCGACCTGGCAGGGGTAAAAGAAGAAATAGCCGGCGTAAAGTCCGACTTGGCAAGGGTGAAGGAAGAAGTAGCAGTTACAAAATCCGACCTGGCAGGAGTGAAGGAGGATGTTGCCGGATTAAAAACCCTGGTGGCCTCTATTGAAAGCACCGTTACCCGCATTGAACACGATCACGGCGAAAAATTGTCAGCCTTATTTGACGGGTATAAACTTACTTCTGAAAGACTTGAAAGAATTGAAAAAGAAGTATCCAAGCACGAAGAAATCATTTTAAGAAGAATCAGATAGGTAGTTTTGACGGGCTAAATAATTCTGCTGCTCTCTCCCCGGAAATTTCCCGAGTGTTTTTTTCCCTTTACCCTTTATATTCTACGTTCTTTATACGAAAGGAGAGTAAGCGCTCAATATTAGATCAAATTGGACCTGCGTTCCCCGGGCTATTGCTCCGGGACAGGGTCCATTTTTGTTTGTTCCTGCATGGAACCCGGTTTCGATAAGCCGCCAACTACCCTGTGGAGCAAAGCGCAGGAGAATTCAAGGCCTTGAGAACAGAGACACCCACCTTATTTCATGTTCAGGTCAAACTGGGTGATTACTATAACTACGAATTTAAAGACAGGCGGGACAGCTACTATTCCCTCCGAATTTCTGATGTTGATGAATCCATCGTCAGTATCAGTGTCTTCCTCCCCAAAGACAGCCCTATAGCACAGCAGGTGTTTGAAACGATTAAGGACGGAAAAAACCATCCAGCGACACTGGAAATCGCCTTTGTTAATGGAGGCTATGACCAGTCTAACTGCGTTCTCATCACGATGTGCTCAGCATAGGCTACTGGAGCAACGGTGAAGAAAGTCCGGCTGGAACTTAAGTAGCATCATCTGCTCAGGAAAATCTTACGGTATTTCCAACACATAAGGGCTGCTGCAACCCTACTACTAAAGTCGGTATTGCAGCAGCCCTGTACTAACTTTCCTTTAAAGCCAGGTTATACGACCGGTCCCGGCACCAATATAGAATTAGTAATTTTCCGCTCTTACTTCAAAGAAGCTCTGGGGATGAGCACAAACAGGGCACAACTCCGGTACTTTCTTGCCGGTGAAAATGTGGCCGCAGTTACGGCACTCCCACTTCACTTCATTATCCTTTTCGAAGACTTTTTTGGTTTCCACATTGTTCAGGAGGGCACGATATCTTTCTTCATGAGCTTTTTCGACTGCCGCAACCATTCTGAACTGGGCTGCCAGTTCCTTAAATCCTTCTTCCTCGGCTTCCTTGGCAAAGCGCTCATACATGTCGGTCCATTCATAGTTTTCCCCTTGGGCGGCAGCAAGCAAGTTAGCGGCAGTTCCCCCAAGCTCTCCAAGAGCCTTAAACCATAGTTTGGCGTGTTCTTTTTCGTTATTGGCGGTAGCCTCAAAAATGGCTGCGATTTGCTCATAGCCTTCTTTTTTGGCTACTGAAGCAAAATAAGTATACTTGTTCCTGGCCATGGACTCCCCTGCAAAAGCTTCCCACAAATTCTTTTCTGTCTTGGTCCCTTTCAGATTCATCTAATCCTCTCCCCTTTATTAAAATTTTTTATTGATTCCTTATTATTGAAGTGCTATACCCCGGTTTCATTTCATCAGGAAGCTCTTAAATATTTATTAGGAATCGTTATCATTATTATAGAGTTACTGTCGCCGTTTGTCAACACCTTGCCCCGGACCAAGGTAAGGTATTGGCCACAGGAAAATGTAACCTTTTTTATTATAACATGAAACCGGACAGGTTTTGAAGGAATTTGTGAACTTAGTAATAATCATAAAAAAACTGTCCACCATACCGGTG
>JAAZDD010000060.1 GCA_012512955.1 Clostridia bacterium | reverse complement strand
GGTAGGAGGTTCCTGCCCCTGGTAGGAACATTATTTATTTTCATCCTCTTTTTGAATTTGGCTTGGTTTATTCCCGGCTTGAAACCTCCCACCATGGATCTCAGTACCACGGCTGCCTTCGGGGTTACTACCATTATTACAGTGCAGATTTTAGGGATCACCAACCGAGGTCTCGGGCAGTATTTGAAACATTTTATCAGCCCGACCCCGGCTTTGTTGCCCCTGAACCTGGTCGAGGAACTGGTGAAACCCGTCTCTCTCTCCTTGCGTCTTTATGGGAATATGTTCGGGGAGAAGATGGTGGTTTCCATCCTGGCGATTCTAGTGCCTTTAATCGTACCGGTACCTGTACAGTTGTTGGGTGTGTTGATGGCCTTTATCCAAGCCTTTGTTTTTACCCTGCTCACAACAACTTATGTTACTACCATGGTTCATGGCCACTAGAGAGCCGGATCATTTAAATTTGTTCAAGCTAACATTGATTGAGCTTGGAAAGGGGGGAAAGGGTTAAATGACAGCATTAGCATTTGTTGGTGTTGCTCTGGCCATCGGTCTGGTAGGTTTGGGCTCCGCCTTGGGACAAGGTAATGCCGCTGCCAGAGCTATGGAGGGTATTGCACGTCAGCCGGAAGCGGCCGGTGAAATCAGGACTTCATTACTTTTGGCCTTGGCATTTATGGAGGCGCTTACACTATTTGCCTTCGTTATCGCAATTCTGATGTGGACAAAGATCGCTTAATTATGTCCGCTAAAAGGGCGGATAAGGATGGCCTTATTCGCCCCCCTTGCATTATTACGGCCGGAGGTGAGGAGACGTGGAAGCCCTCAAAGCCCTGAATTTTGACTTATGGACCTTTATTCCTCAAGTGGTAAACCTGCTGATTACTATTGGCGTTTTATATATATTGGCCTACAAGCCTGTGACCAAAATGCTGCTGGAACGGGAACAGAAAATAGAAGGTGCCATTAACGATGCCGCCCAAAAGCGGGAAGAGGCCGAAGCTTTACTGGCCAAGTATCAGGAACAGATCCAGAGTGCCCGGAACGAGGCCCAGGCGATTATCGCCAATGCCACCAAGGTGGCTGAAGAAATGAAAGAAGAGATCATTGCCAATGCCCGGGAAGAAGCAACCAAATCCCTGGAAAGGGCCAAAGCCGAAATCGCATTGGAGAAGGCCAGAGCCCTGGCCGAGATCAAGGAGGAAATGGCTACTTTGGTCGTTTTAGCTGCCGGCCGGGTCATCGATAAAGAACTTTCGCCCCAGGACCATGAACGCCTGATCCAAGAATTCATCGTAGAGGCAGGCGAACTGCAATGAAGAGCCAGATTGTAGCCGGTCGCTATGCAGGTGCCCTCTTTTCCTTGGCCAGGGAGCGGGACCTGTTGGAACAGGTGGAGAAGGATCTGGAACAACTGGGCGATGTTTTGGCAGCCAATCCTGAATTGGGTTTGATCCTGCAAAACCAGCAAATCGGCAGCCAGAAGAAATACCGGTTGTTGATGGAACTTTTCGGCGAACATTTCCAGGGTTTAACCCTTGATTTCCTGGGGGTAGTCCTGGAAAAACGGCGGGAAGGATATTTGGAGGAGATCATCAGGAGTTTTCAACGGGAAATGGACCGGTTCCGGGGCATCATGGAAGCGGAAGTCCGCACGGCAGTGGAATTGCCGGAAGAAGCCCGTAAGACCCTGACGGAAAAGTTGGCCGGTGCCACCGGGAAGGAAGTGCGGCTGAATTTCCGGGTGGACCCGGAACTGTTGGCCGGTGCCGTGTTAAAGATTGGAGACAAAGTAATCGATGGCAGCATCGCCACCAGGCTCAAGAAATTGCAGGCAGAACTGAGTGGTTAGGTGCCTTTTTACCTTATTGGCTTGAATCGAAGTTTGTATGGCGAGGTGAAGAAAGATGAGTCTACGGCCGGATGAGATTAGCTCCATTTTAAAAAGCCAAATCGCAAATTTCCGGTCCGAGGTGGAAGTGGCTGATGTAGGCACCGTGATCCAGGTAGGGGACGGTATTGCCCGGGTCTATGGCCTGGAAGGAGTAATGGCCGGGGAATTGTTGATCTTTCCCAAAGATACCTACGGCATGGCCCTGAACCTGGAAGAAGACAACATCGGCTGCGTTATTCTCGGCGAATACACCCATATTCGTGAGGGTGATGAAGTTAAAAGAACAGGCCGGATCGTGGAAGTTCCCGTTGGGGAAGCTTTAATCGGCCGGGTGGTCAACGCCATGGGGCAGCCCATCGACGGCAAGGGTCCCATCGTGACGGACAGGTACCGTCCGGTGGAGAGGGTGGCCACGGGGGTTGTTTACCGGAAACCCGTCCACCAGCCTTTACAGACCGGTCTGAAGGCCATTGACGCCCTGGTGCCCATCGGCAGGGGCCAGCGGGAATTGATTATCGGTGACCGCCAGACAGGTAAGACGGCGGTGGCCGTTGACACCATTATTAACCAAAAAGGACAAAACGTCATTTGTATTTACGTGGCTATCGGCCAGAAAGCCTCTACGGTAGCTTCTGTGGTGGACAGCTTGGAAAAGGCGGGGGCCATGGAGTACACCATCGTGGTGGCCGCCACTGCCAGTGAGCCGGCCCCCATGCTCTACATCGCTCCCTATTCAGGCTGTGCCATGGGAGAAGAATTCATGTTTAACGGTAAAGACGTTTTGGTGGTCTATGATGACTTGTCCAAGCAGGCAGCCGCCTACCGGGAATTGTCCCTGTTACTCAGGCGTCCGCCCGGACGGGAAGCATTCCCCGGCGACGTTTTCTATCTCCACTCCAGGCTGTTGGAGCGGGCGGCTAAACTGAGCGACGAAATGGGAGGAGGCTCTTTGACGGCCCTGCCCATCATTGAAACCCAGGCGGGGGACGTGTCCGCCTATATTCCCACCAACGTGATTTCCATTACCGACGGCCAGATTTTCCTGGAGTCAGACCTGTTCCACTCGGGGATCCGGCCGGCCATCAACCCCGGTATTTCCGTGTCCCGGGTGGGCGGGGCCGCCCAGATTAAAGCTATGAAACAGGTAGCCGGGCGGTTACGTCTGGAATTGGCCCAGTACCGGGAATTGGCGGCCTTTGCCCAGTTCGGTTCCGATTTGGACAAAGCAACCCAGGCCCGGCTGGCCCGGGGTGAGCGGTTGACGGAAATACTGAAACAGGATCAATACCAGCCCATGCCCGTTGAGGAGCAAGTGGCCATTATCTTTGCCGCTTCCAACGGCCATCTGGATGATATTGCCGTGGACCGGATCGGTGCTTTTGAGCAGGAATTCCTGCCCTATCTAAGGAATTCCAGGCCGGAAATTTTGAAGGAGATCCGGGACACCGGCAAACTCTCCGATGAAAACATGGCTGCCTTATCAGGTGCCATTGAAGATTTCAAGAAGACTTTTACCGCTTCAAACTAACCCAATGACCAAGGTGGTGAGGAAGCCAGATGGCAGGAATGCGGGACATCAAAAGGCGCATCCGCAGTATCCAGAGTACCCAGCAGATCACCAAGGCCATGAAAACCGTTTCCGCGGCAAAGCTGAGGAAAACCCAGGCCAAGGTGGTGGCGGCCCGGCCTTATTCCAATAAGCTGGAGGAGGTACTGGGGAGGCTCCTGGCTGATGTGGGAAGTTACGAGCATCCACTGCTGGCCACCAAGGAAGGAAACCGGGTTGCTTATGTAGTGCTGACGGGTGAAAGGGGCTTTGCCGGCGGCTACAATGTCAACGTCTGCCGGTTGACGGAGGCCTCCATCAGGGATAATCCCCAGGAAGAGGCGCTCATTATTCCCGTCGGCCGGAAAGGCAGGGATTATTTCCGCAGGAGGGGAGCCAATATCCTGCGGGAGTACCTGGATATCGGGGACGATCCCCACTACATCCAGGCCCGGGAGCTGGCCAGGGAGTTGGCTGCCCTCTTTGAACAAGGGGAGATCGATCAAATTCGTTTAGTCTATACCCGCTTCTACTCGGCCATTCGCCATGTGCCGGAAATCCGGCAACTGTTGCCGGTGGCTGCCGCCCCGGAACAGGCAGAAAAGGCCGAAGACATAGAATATCTCTATGAACCGGGCAAGGAAGGAGTGCTGGATACCCTGGTACCCCGGTACCTGGAAGTCCAAATGTACCGGGCCATGCTGGAAGCCAAGGCCAGTGAGCACGGCGCCAGGATGACAGCCATGGAATCTGCCAGCGACAATGCCGCCGAAATGATCGAAAAACTGACCCTGTCCTTCAACAGGGCCCGGCAGGCAGCCATTACCAATGAAATTTCCGAAATCGTGGGTGGTGCAGCCGCCCTTAACTAACCAGTAGTCAGTCTCCGGTCAGCGACTGTCGGGGCCGGGAGGGAGGCCACGGGGTCCCCTGCCGGTTCAGAGGCGGGTTGACCGGAGGATAGCTGCACAAGAAAGGAGTTGAGACAGATGAATCAAGGCAGGATCGTGCAAGTCATTGGGCCGGTGGTAGACGTCCGGTTTACGGAACAACTGCCTGAAATCTATAACGCCGTCGTCATCAGAGGGGAAGACCAGGCAGAACCCGTCCAGGACCTGCACATTACGATGGAAGCCATGCAGCACCTGGGCAACGATACGGTCCGCTGCGTCGCTCTTTCCTCCACGGACGGGCTGAAGCGGGGCATGTTGGCCGTTGATACCGGCGAACCCATTGCGGTGCCTGTAGGCCCCGCCACTTTGGGACGGATGTTTAACGTGGTGGGAGAGCCTATTGACGGTAAAGGCCCGGTGGAAGCGGAAGAAAAATGGCCTATTCACCGTCCCGCCCCTGCTTTTGTGGATCAGACACCCTCCACGGAGATCCTGGAAACGGGAATTAAAGTGGTTGATTTGTTGGCCCCTTATGCAAAAGGTGGTAAAATCGGTCTCTTCGGCGGTGCCGGTGTGGGCAAGACGGTTTTGATCATGGAACTCATCCGGAACATTGCCTATGAGCACGGCGGTTACTCCGTCTTTGCCGGTGTCGGTGAGCGGACCAGGGAAGGAAACGACCTCTGGCTGGAGATGAATGAATCCGGTGTTATTGACAAGACGGCCCTTTGTTTCGGTCAGATGAACGAGCCTCCCGGAGCAAGGCTCAGAGTTGGGCTCACGGGACTGACCATGGCCGAATATTTCCGGGACCGGGAAGGCCAGGACGTGCTCCTGTTCATTGATTACATTTTCCGTTTCACCCAGGCCGGTTCCGAGGTGTCGGCATTGTTGGGCC
>JAAZDD010000059.1 GCA_012512955.1 Clostridia bacterium | reverse complement strand
TTTTCCGTCCCTCCTGCCCTGAGCCGGGCTACTGCTTGCCGCAAGGGCTTCTTCCAACAGTCCCAGCAGTTTTTCATTCTCCTCCCTGGTCCTGACTGCAATGCGGAAATAATAATCATCCAAGTTGGCAAAACTGTGGCAAAGCCGGATCAGGACCCCCCTCGGCCCCAAAAAGGACTGGAGCTTTGCCCCGGTGACCCCCACGGAATGAGTGCTGACCAGCAAGAAATTAGCCCTTCCAGGAAAGGGGCGAAACCCAAGATCCTTCAACTGTTCAATTAGATATTCCCTTTCCTCTTTGACAACTTCCCGGCTCCGCCGGAGATGTTCTTGATCCCGGAGGGAAACAAGACCGGCTGCCTGGGCCAGGGTATTAACCCGCCAGGGGGGCAACAGGTCCTCCAGTTGGGAAACCAGTTCTTCCCGGGCCACCAGGTACCCCAGCCGCAATCCCGGCAGGGCAAAAATCTTCGTCAAGGAACCCACTACAATCAAATTGGGATGGGCACCGGCCAGGGAGACCACCGATTGGCTCTCCTCTACAAAATCCATGAAAGCTTCATCGACCACCAATTGACTGCCCGCCGCGGCAGCCAGTTGGGCCAGTTCCAGCACCGTCTCCCTGGGGGTCAGCACCCCGGTAGGGTTATTGGGATTGCCGACAAAAACCAGATCCCCGGGCTTAAGACTCCCGGCAAACTGCTCCAATGTCAACCGGAAATCCCTTTCCGGCGCCAGGTTCAGCGGCAGGATCTCCACTCCCGGCGCTCCTCCTCCATATTCACCGAAAGTAGGGGCCGTCAACACCACCCTTCCGGGCCGGAAAAAACGACTTAACAAATAAATCAGTTCCGCTCCCCCGTTGCCCAGGACCACCTGCCCCGCCGGCACTCCCAGGTAGGAGGCTAACACCTCCTTCAACTCCCGGGCCTCCGGATCCGGGTAATGGATAATCCGGGGCAGGGCCTTCTGAAGCGCCGTCCAAACCTGGGGCGAAGGCCCCAGGGGATTAATATTGGCACTGAAATCCAGAAGCTCCACTTCCCTAAGCCCATACAGCCTGGCTCCCTCTTTCAGGTTCCCCCCATGATAGTTCTTCGTCATCGCTTTTGCCTCACTTCAACCCGCCGTTTATCAAGCGGGTACAGTAGAAAGTCCAATCAGGCCGTCGTTTTTGGAGGAAAGGTTTCACTTCCTCCGGATGATAGCCGTCTTCCGCAAGCAAAATCCCCATAACCGTACCGCTGTGGGCCACATTGACCCCTAAAGCTTTTACCTCTTCCGCCCACCGCAGCATTTGGGGCAAATCCGGCTTGGGCAGCAGTTCCTGATTGGCCAGGGCACTTTCCGTGGCCCCCCTGCCGATTTTATGCAAATCTCCCGAGGCCAGCCCCTCTTTCACCAGTCTCAATGCCTCCTTGACCTGGGGTTCTTTCTTCCGGTTCATCTTGGCCAAATAGTCATCACGGTTGAAGGTGACGGTGTCCACCACACCGCCGGGATCGGCAATCAGGATATTGATGGCCGGCGCTTCTCCCAATTCCTCAAACCATTTTCCTTCCCGGTGGTCAAAAAGAACCAGGCCGGGAAACATGATCCCGTCGCTGGGCTCCACGGCCAGGGCCAGCTCAGCAATCTCCCGGGGCGATAATTCCTGTCCCGCCAAACGACATACAGCCAGGACAGCGGCGGCAATATCGGCAGTACTGCTGCCCATTCCTTTACCGGGAGGCAAAAGGCTTTCCCGCTCAAAACCCAGTTCCCGGACGGGTAAATCCAGCTTGCCCGCCGCCAGTTCAATGGCTTTGGCCGTTTTGGGGAAACCTTCCGCCAAACCGGTTCCTTCCCGGCTGACCTCAATGGTGGAACCGAGATCGATGGGACAAGTCACCAGAAAAGTTTTGTCGTCTATGGCTCCTTCCACTAATTCACCGCAGGTGCCCGGCGCCCAGGCCGCGGCCCTTAAAAGCTGTTCCATCCTAAACTCACCCCTACGCTGCTGATTACTACCGCTAAGACCAGGAAGGCCAGTTCCCCTACTTCGCCGGCAGCGCCATAGGTATCTCCCGTCTGCCCGCCTAAAGATCCGGCTACCGCTTTGGTAAAGAAATGAATGATCAACAGGGTTAAAACCAGCACAGGCAATCCTTGCCAGCGGGTAACCAGAATACAGGCGGCCACCAGTATCATAGTGGCGATCCCTAAATTCTTTTTGCCCGTTTTTTGATCAAAAATACTGCCCAACCCCGGCTTATTCCTGGCATAGGGATATTGGGCAATGGCATAGACCATGGCCCACCGGCCCACTGCCGGCATCAAGACCAGCACACCGTATTTATCAGGCACAAACAAGACCGACAGGAAAGTGATTTTGACCAGCAAGTGGCAAACCAGAACGATGGCGCCCATGGCCCCCACATTGCTGTCTTTCATGATCGCCAGTTTTTGCTCCCTGGGCCGGCCGCTTAAAAGACCGTCAAAGGTATCCATCAGCCCGTCCAAATGCAGCCCGGCAGTCAAAGCCACCAGGGTTACGACGGTGAGGGTATCTCCGGCCAGACCCAAGTGAAGGTAATCTCCTACCCAGGCCATCCCGGCAATAATTAAGCCCAAAGTCAAGCCCACCACCGGATAAAAAGCCAGGGTCCGGCCCATCTGTTCTTTGCTGACTTCATAATTGATTTTGATGGGTAAACAGGTCAAGAAACTCAACGCCAATAGATATGTCCGCATCCTTTTACCCCCAAGCTAAATTAGCGGTTGCTGTAAGAACAGGCTGTACAAAAGCACTCCCAAGACCACAGCCAAAAAAGTAAGACCATACATAAGCGCCAGGGTCCGGTAAATATGGGCCACCTGCAGGGGCTCCAGGGGATCTCCCATGGTAGCCCGCCGGCTGGGCTGCCCAAAATAATAATTCAGTCCTCCCAGTTGCACTCTCAAGGCCCCGGCTACTCCCGCCTCAATAATACCCCCATTGGGGCTGGGATGTTTACGGGCATCCCTTTTCATCACGGACAGGACCCGAGAAAAACCGCCGGGGGTAAAAGGAGCAAGGAAAAGCATCAATAAGCCGGTAAGGCGGGCGGGAAGCCAGTTGACCAGATCGTCAAACCTGGCGGCCACCATACCCAAATCCCGGTAATGGGCTTCCTTGTAACCCACCATGGAATCCAAAGTATTCACTGCTTTGTAAGCTAAAGCCAGAGGGGCTCCCCCAAGAAAAGCATAAAACAAAGGGGAAATAATGCCGTCGATGGTATTTTCCGCCACAGTCTCTACGACAGCTCTGGTTACTTCTCCTTCATCAAGGCGGTCCGTATCCCGGCCGACGATCATGCCCACTTTAACCCGAGCCGTAGGTAAATCCTGTTGGGCCAGGGGCACCGCCACCGCCACCGCATGCTGGTGCAGGCTTTTGACAGCCAAAGAAGTGTAAAGCAGCCAAGTTTCCGCCCCAATGGCCACCCAAGGATGGATGGCAAAGCAGCGCCTCAGCAAACCCCAAACCAGCAGGTAGGTTCCCCCGACGATAACCAGCACCAGCAATGCTCCCCCCCATCTCAGGGAACGGGAGGAAGAACAAAAGTGGCGAATCCTTTTTTCACACCAGGTAATGGCCTTCCCCATCAACACCACCGTGTGAGGCAGGGAGCGGGGATCGCCCAGCAACAAATCCAAGACCAGCGCCGCGATAATCAACCGGACCAACATCAGGCATCCCCGGGGCTTAAGCCCATCAATTGATATAGCAATTTAAGATTGAGGTGTTTCCTTACTTCCGCTGCCAGCCGGTCGAAAGACTGTTCCTGGTTATGGTAGGGAAGTTCCCCGGCCGTTAAGGGATTTAACCCTTGGTCCCGGCGCATCCCGTTGACCCAGGCCAGGAGCACCCCCGTATTCTGAAACAATTCATGGAGCTCGGTACCCAGCACCTTTTCGCCGGGAGACCCGAATAACACCGGCCCGTCTTCCAACTCCAGCCACACAGTTGTACCTGCTCCAAGCTGCAACTGACCCGGCCGGAGAAAATAGCCCTGGATTTCCGTCCCTGCCAGGTCCTGCCACCAATCTCCCCGGGCACCGGTTACCCTGCCGGAGACCCTCCCGGCCAAAGGCTTACCCGTCAAAGAAGCGTGGCAATCCAACAGATTCAATCCCTGCCTCTCGGAACCGTCCTTGCCGGTAATTCTCTTGCCCAGCAGGTAACAACCGGCACCGATGCCCAGGATGGGAACACCGTCGCCGGCCAACCGGACCAGCTCAGCCTGGTAGCCATTTTCTTGCAAATAAGCTAAATCCCCCAAAGGGTCCGTAGTATCCGGTACAATTACCGCTGCCGGTCGCCCAATGGTCTCTCCCCGCCGCACATAGCGGAGGGTCATGCCGGGAAGATGAGCCAAGGGGTGGACATCACCGAAGTTGGCGATCCGGGGCAGCTGCAAAACCGCAAGCTCCAAGGCCCCCGTTTGGCAGCGACGGCGGCTGATACTGGCGGAATCTTCTTCCGCAATGCCGTGCTCCAGGTAGGGAATCACTCCCAAGACCGGGCGGCCGGTTCTTTCTTCCAAGAAATCGATACCGGAGCGAAACAGGTCCGGATCTCCCCTGAATTTATTGATGATCAAGCCGACGACCCGTTCCCGCTCCTCCGGGGGCAATAATTCCAAGGTACCTACAATACTGGCAAAGACTCCTCCCCGGTCAATGTCGGCCACCAGCACCACCGGCAGATCCGCCAATTCCGCCACAGCCATATTCACAATATCCCCGTCCCGCAGGTTGACTTCCGCCGCACTGCCGGCTCCCTCCGCCACCAGCACCTCATATTCCTCCTGCAATTTCACCAGGCATTCCCGTACCACCTGCCGGGCCTTGGGCAGGTACTCCCTGCGGTAACCTTTGGCGGTCATGTCCTTTAAGGGCTTCCCCAGGACAACCACCTGGGCCTCCATGTCCGCCTTCGGCTTCAATAAAATTGGATTCATTTCCACCCTGGGCAACACCCCGGCAGCCTGGGCCTGCAACACCTGGGCGGTGCCCATTTCATGACCGTTTACGGTTACATAAGAATTCAGCGTCATATTTTGGGCCTTAAAGGGAGCGACCCGGTAGCCGTCCTGTTTCAAAATACGACAAAGAGCCGTGCATAAGATGGTTTTTCCCACGTCTGATGCTGTACCCTGGAGCATAATTCCTTTTCCTTTGACCATTACAATTCCTCCGGCTATTTGATCTTTAAGGGCAGCCCCGCTACCACCAGGTAAACTTCATCGGCACGGGCGGCCACCAGCTGATTGGCTTTCCCGTTCAGGTCCCGGAAAGCACGTCCTTCAGCAGTAGGCGGCACCAGGCTTAGGCCTACTTCGTCACCCACAATGAGGGCCCGGAGCTTACTGTTCCCCAGTTCCGCCAGGAAACCCTCAATTAAGGACAGGGCCTTTGCTTCCCTGGCTTCGTCCCATTGCCAGTCAGCCAGATTATGATCATAAAGCAAATTGGTAACCCAGCCGGACAGGCTGTCCAACAGCAAAACTCCTTGCTTGTCCCTGATCGGTTCTATGGCTTGGGCTACCTTGAGGGGTTCTTCAATGGTTTGCCAATGGGCAGGCCTCCGCCGGCGCTGCTGCTCCACCCGTTCTGCCATTTCCGCATCGGTAACAATACCGGTAGCCAGGTAATAGACAGGACCTTCGGAGGCCAATGCCAATTCCTCTGCATATTCACTTTTGCCGCTGCGGCTGCCCCCTAAAATCAAAATTATTTTTCCCTGAGACATTCCTCGCTCACCAACTTTGAAACAAGAATCATTCCCGCTCCGCAAAACATAACAGCCTTTAGCTATTTGTCAACAAGCAGGAAAGCACAAAGTATTTTGTTCGTCACAGAGGGGGCAAATACCTTTTGCCATTTTACTCTTTATTGGTGACTCCTGCTTCGGCAAAAGTTGGCATCTGGGCATGGCATTTCATGGCTGCATCATAGACCAGAAAAGCGATGGCTGCCCCCGTGCCTTCTCCCAGGCGCATATCCAGATGCAGTAACGGTTTCAAACCTAACTGCTGCAACATCAGCCGGTGCCCGGGTTCCTGGGATAAATGGGAAGGAAGCATAAAGTTGGCGCTTTGGGGGGCAATTGTTTTGGCAATCAAGGCCCCTGCCCCGGAAATAAGCCCGTCAATTACCACGGGAATCCTTCTGGCTGCCGCTCCCAGGACCACTCCGGCCAAGGCCCCTATTTCCAATCCTCCTACTTTGGCCAGCACATCCAGTCCGTCTGCAGGATCCGGTTTGTTCAAAGCCAGTGCTTTCTTGATCACTTCCTGCTTCAACTTCAAACCCCGGTCATCAAGCCCCGTGCCCCGGCCGGTGATCTCCTCCACGGGAACACCGCTAATGGCAGCCAAAATGGCGGTACTGGGAGTAGTATTGCCAATTCCCATATCGCCGGTGGCTACCATCCGGGCTCCCTGGTCAATCTGTTCCTGGACCAGTCTAATGCCTACTTCAATGGCCTGCACCGCTTCATCCCGGGACATGGCCGGTCCCTTAGCCATATTGTCGGTGCCGTTTTTCACCCGGCAGTTATTCAGCCCGGGATGGTCAATGGGAGGTGCCGCAATGCCCACATCGGTAATCACCACCTCGGCACCCGCATGGCGGGACAGGACGTTGATCCCGGCCATCCCGTTCAAAAAGCCCATGACCATCTGGGGAGTCACTTCCTGGGGAAAAGCGGATACTCCTTCGGCCACCACCCCATGATCCCCGGCCATGACCATCACTACCTTCTTCCCGGGAGAGGGAATGGGCTCACCGTAAATACCCGCCAGCCTGACTACCGCTTCTTCCAGGGCACCGAGGCTTCCCGGCGGTTTAATCAGGTTGTCACTCCTCTCCCGGGCCAACCGCATGGCCTCCTCATCCAAACCGTTGATCTGCTCCACTGTTTTGCGCAACAATTCCATCAAACAAACCCCCTAATAATATAATTTTTTAATAAAAAAAGTTCCCAAGCCTAATAGGCCTGAGAACTTTACCGTCATTCACAGTCTTTCCTACTTCAGGCAGGTCTCCTGGCTCCGGTTCCTCCGCCCCGGACGTCTTCCCATCCTGACGGACCGAATTTGCAGCCCGGCAGTGACAGTGACATAGTGTCCGGCTTGTCCCCGTTACAGTGATGGGTTCGCTCAAGATTTGCACTTGATTCCCTATTCTCCCCCGGCAGGGGGCACCTGAAAAGGTTGCTGATGCAATTGTGTTTTTATTTTACCTCATTTCCATGGAATTGTTAAGTCCTTTTTTGGAAAGACAATCGCAATATTTATGACCTTGACTTGCCGGTCCTCCTGGGGTATCTTGGTATTGAGACGTATACGTCCATAATTTGAGAAAACTTAAAAGATGTTTCCGAGCATCTTAACCTTAGGGGCGGTGCCCGATGGTTGGGATGCCGCCGGCGAAAGTCGGCCGGGGTATAATTGGAAACGGTTATGCCTTCCCTATGTGTATAAGGAAACGAAATTTGGCAGCGGATCAGCTTCTTATACATATAGGAAGCTGATTTTTCTTTGCCTTTTTGCGTAGGGTTAAATCTACCAAGAATAAAGGAGTTGTGTTCTATGTTCATGGATAAATTACGCTCGCGGCGTTCATTGTTGTTCTTGTTAACCCTGATACTGTTAGTCTCTTTTACTTTGGGAGGATGCGGCACTACCTCCTCTAATCCTGCCGGCCCAGAAACTCCTAATCAGGAAGTTAAGGATACGGAACAGGAAGCCGCCGGCACCATTAAGATTACTGATA
>JAAZDD010000058.1 GCA_012512955.1 Clostridia bacterium | reverse complement strand
TACAGGTTTATCAAGGGATGGATATCGGTACCGCCAAAATACGACCTAGGGAAATGTATGCTTCCAACGGGGAATTTGTTCCCCATCATTTGCTGAGTATCCTGACACCGGATCAGAGGTTTAGCGTGGCGGATTTTAAAGGTAGGGTGGAAAAACTCATTCCGGAGATCGCCGCCCGGGGGAAAATCCCCATGCTGGTAGGAGGTTCAGGGCTCTATATCGAGGCGGTAATTGATCCCTATCGTTTTACTCCTTTGAAAGTGGATGAGGAATTGCGACAACGGTTGAGGCAGGAAGCCGCTGAGAAAGGCACTTTGCATTTACATGAAAAACTCTCCCAGGTCGATCCGGTCTCAGCGAACAAAATTCATCCTAATGATCTGAAAAGGGTCATCCGGGCTTTGGAAGTGTATTATCAGACCGGTGTTCCCATTTCCGCGGCAGGACAGAGGGCGCCGGGAAGGGAGCAGAGCAAGTATCGCCTTTGTTATTTGGGGCTGGAAGCTGAACGTGATTATCTTTATGACCGGATTAATCAAAGGGTAGACCAAATGATCGCCGAGGGTCTCATCGAGGAAACTAAAGCTTTGTTGGCTCAGGGGTATCATCCTGACATGCCTGCCATGAACAGTTTAGGATACCGGCACATGATTAATTACTTGCAGGGGGTCTGGAGTTTAGCCGAGGCGGTAGAGTTGTTAAAAAGGGACACACGACGGTTTGCCAAAAGACAGCTTACCTGGTTTAAAAGGGATCAGCGAATTAAATGGTATAATGTTCAGGAGTTCCCTGATAAAAAGCGGTTGGCCTCGGAATTTGCTTCCATAATAAGCAGGAGTATTTAGAGGCAACGTAGAATTAGGAAATATTGAGTAATTATCTTGATTTTACCAAGGGTGGAGGGACTTATAATGAATAAAACCCAGGCTAACATTCAGGATGCCTTCTTGAACCAGGTTAGAAAAGAGAGCATTCCCGTTACCGTATATTTGGTTAACGGTTTTCAGTTAAAAGGGCTTGTTCGCGGTTTTGATAATTTTACCGTGGTGCTGGATGTGGAAGGAAAGCAGCAGATGATCTATAAACATGCCATTTCAACAATGATGCCTCACAAACCGGTAACCTTGAACAATTAAACCTCCTGGCTGGGAGGTTTAAATTTTGGACAGCTTTCCGGTGATTCACACTTCGTTCGCTCAAGTAGTATGATAAAGGTGATCCCATTACAGGAGCGAGGTGAAAGAATGCAGATCAAGCTGAGCTTTAATCCTGGAGAAAGGGAACTGCCGCAAAGGGAACGCAATCAGCACAGGGAGCGCAGGGGGAGAACGGGGCTTAATCCCCTGTTGAGAGATAGAGAAATACTGAAGTCCGGAAAAGTGACGGTGCCGCCTGAACATGTCAGGCTTCCTGGTGAGACACCAAAGGCAACCGGGTGGCAGAGGATAGAGCTTTTGCTGAAAGAATTCGATGAACTGGTGGGGCTGGAAGATATTAAAGAAGTGTTGAGGGAAATCGCTGCTTATGTGGAAATCCAAAAACAGCGGAGCAAGGAAGGGTTGGCTTCTGAGCCCATGACCTTACATATGATTTTCAAAGGTTCTCCCGGCACCGGCAAGACAACGGTGGCTAGGTTGGCCGGTAAGTTGTTCAAAGAAATAGGAGTTTTGAGTAAAGGTCATTTAATTGAGGTGGACCGGGCCGATTTGGTGGGAGAGTATATTGGACATACGGCACAGAAGACCAGGGACCAGCTGAAAAAAGCGGCAGGAGGTATTTTGTTTGTGGATGAAGCTTATTCCTTAGCTAGGGGCGGGGAGAAAGACTTCGGCAAGGAGGCAACTGATATTCTGGTTAAATATATGGAAGATATGCGAGATGATTTAATTGTCATTTTGGCCGGATATACCCATGAAATGGAGGCTTTTATGGCCTCCAATCCGGGGTTGAAGTCTCGTTTTCCATTCCAGTTGGAGTTTCCTGATTACACGGTCATGGAACTGGCAACCATCGGCAAATTGATGTTGAAAAAACGACAATACTGGCTGGATGAAGAGGCCCAGGAGGAATTGGAAAAGATGCTGCGGAAAGCCATATTACAAGGCCATCATAAGAGCGGCAATGCCCGACTGGTTCGCAATATCATTGAAAGGGCCATTCGCCGCCAGGCGGTACGATTGGTGAAACAGCCTTGGGTTTCCAGGGAGGATCTGATGATGATCACTAAGGCTGATTTGAGCGGGGACAGCACCTTGATCAAAGTCGCTGAAGTTGAACAGGTGATGGAGCAAACTCAGACTATGTAGTTATTTTACCAAGGGAAAAGGAGTTTAAGTCAGAGGATGAACAGTTACAATTTTTGCCGCGGCAGTATTTTGACTTTAACCGGGAACGCTGAGGCTGAGATCCGGGAAGCTCTACTGACAATCCGGCAGAAGGCTGAATTTAACCATTACAAGGTATTGTCGGCTTTCAGGGAAAGGGAAATCAATGATTATCACTTTCAGGAAAGCACCGGTTATGGGTATGGAGATACTGGGCGGGATCTGCTGGATCAATTGTATGCAGACATTTTCGGGGCTGAGGCCGGTTTGGTGCGTCCCCAGATTGTTTCGGGAACCCACGCCATTTCCTTATGTTTTTATGGAGTACTTCGTCCCGGCGATGAAGTATTGTTTGCCACGGGACAGCCCTACGACACCCTGAGGCAGGTCTTGGGTACAGGATGTAAAGGTGACGGTTCTCTGGAGGATTGGGGGATAGCTTCCCGGATCGTGCCTTTGGATAGGGAAGGCAAGCCGGATCATGAGGCTGTGGTGGAGCAGATCAAGCCAAATACCAGGATGATTGCCATTCAACGGTCCCGGGGTTATAGTTTGCGCCCTTCTTTATCTATTCAGGAGATTGAACAGCTGGTTAGGGCTGTGAAACAGGTGAACCCGGAGTTGATCTGTTTTGTAGATAATTGTTATGGGGAATTTGTGGAAGACAGGGAACCTACTCAAGTAGGGGCCGATTTGGCAGCCGGCTCCTTGATCAAAAATCCTGGGGGTGGAATTGCTCCGGGAGGGGGCTATATTGTAGGCAAAAGCCATTTAATCCAGGCAATTGCCAATAGGTTAACAGCGCCCGGATTGGGAACGGAACTGGGTTGGTCCCCGGCAGGAAAACGCTTGTATTTCCAGGGACTGTTCCTGGCCCCCCTAGTGGTGGCAGAGGCCCTACAAGGAGCAGTTCTGGCCGCAAAAATAATGTCTGACTTGGGTTTTTCTGTGAGTCCTTATTGGAATGAGGAGAGAACCGATATCATTCAAGCGATTATTTTCGGTTCACCGGAACGGTTAGTGGCTTTCTGCCGGGGTTTACAAAAAGGCTCGCCGGTAGATTCCTATATTACACCCATGGCTTCCCCCATGCCCGGTTATGAAGATCAGGTCATCATGGCAGGAGGAACTTTTATCCAGGGCTCATCCATTGAGCTAAGTGCTGACGGCCCTTTAAGGGAGCCATATGTGGCTTATTTACAGGGTGGACTGGCTTATCCCTACGTTAAAGCAGGCTTACTTACCGCTTTGGAATATATGGCGCAAGAAGGTTTGATCACGGTCTGAGGGTCATTATCCCAGACTGCGATAAAGCCCGATTACTTTCCCCAGGATGCTCACTTCCCTGGTGTAGATAGGAGCATACTGGGGATTTTCCGGTTGTAGCCGGATATAATCTTTTTCCTTGAAAAAGCGCTTTACTGTTGCTTCATCTTCCAGGAGGGCGGCAACGATATCGCCGTTTTCCGCGGTGGATTGTTGTTTCACGATGACGTAGTCCCCGTCATGAATCCCGGCGTCAATCATACTGTTCCCCACTACAGTTAACATAAAAACATCCTGATGACCAACGAGGGGATAGGGCAGGGGAATAACCTCTTCAATATTTTCCGTAGCCAGAATAGGTTCTCCGGCGGTAATCCTTCCCAGCAAGGGAACGGGAATCATGGTGCAACTGGGGGTGGAACTGTCAGGCTCCAGGATCTCAATTGCTCTGGGTTTAGCCGGATCCCGCCTGATATAGCCTTTTTCCTCCAGTTGAGCCAGGTGCCCGTGGACTGTGGAACTGGAACTCAGTCCAACTGCCCTGCCTATTTCCCGCACAGAAGGAGGATACCCTTTTTCCCTGGTAATTCTTTGAATATACTGGAGAATCTCTACCTGGCGAGGGGACAGATCATCGTACATAAAATAACCTCCATACTAAGCGTATTGACACCTCTATTATACCATAATTGTCCTGTTTTTTGCAAACATCTGTTCGATTTTTCTTGCCACCGAACAAATGTTTTGCTATAATCTCTTTAGAACACTTGTTCGGAAGGGAAGAAGGACAATGAGGAAAATCATCAGAAAAAAGCGTAGGTGTAGTTACGGGCTGCTCTATGTCTTACTTTTCATCATAGGGATGATGATGGTGGTTGTTACGCCAACGGTGGCGGCTAACCATGTGGAGGAAAGGCCCCAGGCGGGAGCCAAATGGGAAGAGGTTAGGGTGGAAAAGGGCGATACCCTGTGGGGGATTGCCCAACGGTACCGGCGGCCCAGGCAGGATGTGCGGCTTTTGGTTAGCCTGATCCAGGAAGCCAATGGGCTGAAACCCAGCGAACTTATTTACCCGGGTCAAATACTGTTAGTCCCTATTGAGTAAAGTTTTGCCCCCTGCTCTATTACGTTATGTAAACTGAGCAGGGGCTTTTTTCTTTTCTTTTCTTTAATGTTCTGTTTCATAGAGAGGGTAAACCGGTTGAAATTGAAGAATCTCTTTAGGGCAAAAATCTTTGTACTTGTTATGTTCAAGGAATTTAAGTACTCATTTATCGCCAAGGGTTTTATTAATGATGGTTGATTTGGGACTGTTCGACAATTCACCATTAAATGTTGTCCAGGGTCTATTTGAGCCGTAACAAGTTGTCTTATATAATTATGTACGTCATTTGGAAGTGCTGAAGGACACAGGGGTTGGCCCCCAGGCAATATGGAGGCCCTATTCTAAGATGGAAAAACTTTTTACATAACTTCCGATAATCTATATTATGTAAACTTATTACATGAAACCTCCTCTATTGCCGATTAGCCCTTTCCGGACACAGTTCATTACTGTCAGCCCTGGCCTGATCAATATTGACGATCAGGATGGCGCCGATTATGAAAACTCCGCCGATAAACTGCGGCAGTGTCATTCGCTCTTGAAAGATGATCGCTGCTAAGGCAATGGTTACGGCCGGTTCAATGGTGCAAATAATAGAACTTTTGCTGGCTCCAATCAACTGGATGCTTTTGGTTAAGCAGCCTATCCCTACTGCTGTTCCAAAAAAGGCGATGAGGATGCCGTAAAACCATACTGCAGGCGGTTGTGCCACTGAAAGCTGGTTTGAAGCAATACTGACGCTCAGATGAAACAGGAAAGTAGCCGGTACAGTGCAAGCTGTGGCCAACAATGAGTTAATACCGGCGGCATAACGCCTGTTTCCCACAACAAAGAGGCAATAAAAAAGTCCGCTTCCGATACCGAACAGGATACCTGTCAAATTGAAGGTATCCACTGACAAGTCCAGAACCAGGTACAGGCCAAGGGAGGCGGTGACTACCGAGATTATTTTGTGGACTGTAATCTTTTCATCACCAATCAATACGCTGATAATAACTACAAAAACGGGGGCCGTATAGAGGAGCAATGTTGCTATGGAAGCGGAAGTCAGCTCCAGGGAAGTGAAATAGCAAAGAGAAGACAGTCCGTAAATAATTCCCAACACACCTAAGGCAATCAGTTTCTTCCCCTCTACCCTCTCAATTTCTTGTTGCCAGTATAAGTAAGCCCAAAGGAGTAGGGAGGCAACTCCAAAGCGGATTACTAAAACGGTTAAAGGAGTTGCGCCAAAAGAATAGGCCATCTTTGCAAAGATGGCTATTGTGCCCATACTGGTTGCGGCAACTAACGCAAGAATGATACCCAGTTTGTCCTTAGTCAACCTGTAATTCCCCTTTTACTAATATCCTACTACTACCCTATTTTTAGCACGGAGTATTTCCTCATAGGCTTCTACCAAACGCAAAGCACATGCCTCTGAGGAAATGTGTTGGGCTTGCTCTTTTGCTGAAGCCGACATTTGGTTATATAAAGAGTGATCGGTCAATAAAGTCAAAATGCGTTCTACAAACTCCTGTTCATCCAACCGGGTCAGGTAGCCCGATTGTTCATGTTCCACCATTTCCTTAACTCCAAAAGCATCAACGGCCACCACCGGCAGTCCGGCCGCTTTCGCTTCCCCGATCACTAGTCCCTGGGTTTCCGTTACAGAAGCGAATACAAATAGGTCCGCTCCATGATAACAGTTGATAACCGACTTTTTGTCCAATGTGCCTGTAAAGATAACTTTGTCCGAAACACCGAGAGCAGCTACCAGCTCTTTCAGTTCCTGCTCTTGTGGCCCTCCTCCCACCAAAGCCAGGGTGGTCTGAGGGATTTCTTGTTGAACCTTGACGTAGCACCTGATCAGGAATTCCAGGTTTTTCTCCTGGCCGATCCGGCCGACAAAGAGTAAAATGCGGTGTCCGGCAGGAATCCGGTAGGTTTTCCTAAGCCACTCAGGGTCCCCTTCCCCATAACCGCTTAGATCAATGCCGGTAGGTATATTCACGATTGAGGTTTTAACGCCGTTTTCCCGGATGATGTCACCAATGACCTTGGTAGGTACAATCACCAGGTCGCAACGGTTGCTGAAATCGGTAGCCAGCTTCTGAACTACCTTGCTGGAAAGCTCTTGCGCGAAAGGTACATAATGAACGTATTTGTCGTAAAGGGTATGGTAGGTATAGACCAAGGGAATGCGCTCCAGGCGGGCCAGGCGGGCACCCAGCCGTCCCAGCATAAAGGGAGAGTGGACATGGATAATGTCCAGCCCTAATTTCTTTACCAAGGGACGTGCTTTCAAGGAGATAGGTATGGCTACCGAAAAATCCTGGTTAGTAGGCGAAGGTACAGAAGCATAACGGAAAACACCGGGTTCTTTTTCACAGCCTTTATACTGGGGTGCAAAAATATAAACCTGGTGTCCCAATCGGTTGAGCTCCGTGGTAAAGGTCTCAATAGAACGAACTACCCCGCTGGTGTAAGGACGATAACTGTCAGTAAAAAAAGCGATTTTCAAGGCAATTCTCCTCCTTTACCATTTTATTCTAAACTAGTGGGCTGGTCCCCTGATCGACGATGGCTAAAAGTTCATCGATTGCCTCAATGATAAATTCCGGTTTTTCCGCAAGGATAGTCTCCCAGGACAAATAAGACCAACGTACCGCTACCGCTCTCACACCTGCCCTATGGGCACATTTTATATCGTGGGGGCTGTCACCTACATAGAGTGCCTGGGACGGGAGGACCTGCAGCAGTTCCAGTCCCCGCAGCAGAGGTTCCGGATGGGGTTTATGCTGAGTTGTATCTTCCAAGGCTACAATGGCATCAAAATAAGGTTCCAAGTCATACAGGTCAAGTCCCTTTTTGAGAGAGTGCCTGGCTTTGGAAGTGACAATACCCAGTTTTAGATTCTTCTTTTTCAGGGCCTCAAGGGTTTCAGGCACTTTGTCAAAAATTTTCACCATCGCATCGTGATGGGCTAAGTTAAACTGCCGGTAAGTGGTGATGAGCTCCTTCCCCCGGTTCGGCGCCAATTCCTCCAAAGCATCGATTAAAGGTCTTCCAAAAGAGGGATAGAGAGATTCGGCATCTATATCATAATGCAAATGCTTGCGGATCGTATGTTTGAAGGATTCGATGATTAAGTGAGTAGTATCCATCAGGGTACCGTCAAAGTCAAATAAAACGGCTTTAATATAATCCATTTCACCCGTCCTCTCCGAAAAATGGTGAGAGAAGACCCTGCTTTCTGTCTTTAGCATTCACATTAAAAAGTGTTTTCTTTCCTTCAGACTTGCAGGAATTCTTCAATGGCCCGGTTAACCGGGTCGGCTTTCTCAATCATTACCATGTGGCCTGCCTTTTCGATCACCACCAGCCGGTGTGGATGCAATGCTTTTCGTAAACTGTCGGCCTTTTTAAGCGGGGTCAGTCGGTCCTCAGCGCCAAACAGCAATAAACAAGGTATTTGCGTCATGGCGTCTGCCTTGGACAGCCGGAAGGCTTGGCAGGCAAGAAAATCTGTTAAATAAACGGAGACCGGGGTCCTTTCCGCTTCTTTAATGCCCTGTTCAATTAGTTTCCCGTCAGCATTGCCGGCATAGGCCAGTCTAATAAAGGCCGGGGGCATTTCCCCTGCTTGCAGGCTTTCCAGCAACCATGGCGCCACCATGAATTGATCCGCAGTACCGATCAGGATCAGTTTGGCGACCAGTTCCGGTTGCCGGGAGGCCAGTTCCATGGTAATGGCACCGCCCATGGAATGGCCGGCCAATACCGGACGCTCCAATTTTAACAGCTGAATGAATTCCTCTACAAAACGGCTATAGTCACTGATAGTCTCCAGGGGTGGACCTTCAGATTGACCATGACCAGGCAGGTCTACGGCGACAATGCTGTGCCCCCATTGGGAGGCCATGGTTAATTGATAGGACCAATGCCTGGAATTACCTCCGGCCCCGTGGATACAAATAACAGTGTTGTTGTAGGAGGTAGGCGCTGTTGAGCGGTAAAAGATGCGCTTACCTTTCCAATTGACATAAGGCAACCGGATCAACTCCCTAGCCGCACTTACTGTAACCACACTGGCAACTGAGGCATCCTTCGGCAAATTGGAGTTTTGCTCTGCACTCCGGACAGATGCCCAGCTGCAAATAATCATCCTCCGACATTGGCATTGTACCGGTTGTTTCCAAAGCAGCACATTGTTCCGTCCAACCGGCCTGCAAAAGCGATTTCACGTCTTCCGGCAGGCTGCCGTTAACACGTAATTGCTGGTAGAGGATGCGGCCGATAATGTCTGGGCAGCTTTTACCCACAATAGTCTTATCGGTGGCTTTCTTACGGATAAAGTTGGGGCAGCTGACGGAGGTCAGTTGAGCAATAATCGCCTCCGGTGCAATATTGGCCCTAAGTGCCAGGGATATCAGCCGGCTGACTCCTTCAGTAAACCCGCTGCAGCCGCCGGAGGAACCGGTGGTGATGAAAGTCTCAATCAATCCCTGGTTGTCGGAATTAACGGTGATATACATTTTGCCGCAGCCGGTTTTCACCTGATCAGTAATGCCGATGGTCTGTTTCGGCCGGGGACGGGGATAAATCTTTTCTGCCGGTTGCTCTTTTTTCCCCTCTCCCTTTCCTACCGTCAGAACCTCTGTTGATCTGCTGCCGGAGCGGTAAACGGTTACTCCCTTGCAGCCCAGGCGGTAAGCCAGCTCGTAAACCCGGCGGACGTCTTCTTTGGTGGCGGTGTATGGGAAATTAACTGTTTTGGAAACCGCATTGTCACAATGTTTTTGGAAGGCCGCCTGCATTTTGATATGGTACTCGGGGCTGATTTCCAGGGCGGTAACGAATACTCGCTTCCAAAGCTCCGGAAGACCCTCGATGTTTTGAATGGTTCCCTTCTCCACTACATGTTGAATCACATATTTTCTCTTCTCTGGGGGAAGGGTATCCACATGTTTTTTAAAGATGGGATTCATTTCCACCAATGTTTCCCCGTCTAACACGTGTTTGGCATATGCCAAGGAAAATACCGGTTCAATGCCGGAAGAAGCACCGGCAATCATGCTGATGGTACCGGTTGGGGCAATGGTGGTGCAAGTGGCATTACGCATCTGCTGCCCTTTATAAATGCTTTTTTCGATATTGGGAAAACTTCCTCTTTCCAGCGCCAATTCCCGGGAATATTGATGGGCCTTTTCCTGAATGAAGCCCATTACTTTAGAGGCTAAATCAATGGCTTCTTCTGAATCGTAGGGAATCATCAATTGAAACAGCAGGTCCGCCCAACCCATGATACCTAAGCCTATTTTTCTGTTCCCGTGGACCATGGCTTCAATTTCCGGAATCGGATATTTACTTACTTCAATCACATTATCCAGGAAGCGAACGCACCATTTTACAGTTTCATCCAATTTTTGCCAATCAATCCGGTTGTCTTCGGTTACCATATGAGCCAAATTGACAGAGCCCAGATTACAGGCTTCGTATCCCAGGAGAGGCTGCTCGCCGCAAGGATTAGTGGCTTCTATCTCCCCTAATTCGGGGGTAGGATTATCTTCATTGAGCCTGTCTAAAAAGATGATTCCCGGTTCACCGTTTTGCCAGGCATGCTCCACAATCAGGTCAAAAAGTTCCGAGGCTGATATCTGTTCGTAAATTTTTCCCTCAAAAACCAGGTTGTACTGCTCATTCTTGGCGACAGCCTCCATAAAGTCCTTTGTCAATCCCACGGAAATATTAAAATTGGTCAATTCGTTATTGTCTTTTTTGGCAGTGACAAATTCCAAGATATCCGGATGGTCAACCCGGAGAATTCCCATATTGGCCCCTCTTCTGGTTCCTCCCTGTTTGATGGCTTCCGTGGCAGCGTTAAAGACTTTCATGAAGGAAACGGGACCGGAAGCAACTCCTCCCGTAGAACGGACCGGATCATTCTTAGGGCGCAGCCGGGAAAAGGAAAAACCGGTTCCCCCTCCGCTCTTATGGATTAGAGCCGAATGTTTTACTGCCGTAAAGATCTCTTCCATACTGTCACCGACCGGCAACACAAAACAGGCGGCTAACTGACCCAGTTCCCGCCCTGCATTCATTAAAGTAGGACTGTTAGGCATAAAATCCAGTCGGGCCATCAATTGATAGAAAGTGTCAGCGATACAGTCTAATTGCTCCTGTGATATTTCAGGGTTAAAAGCTTTTTCCGCTTCGGCCACGGCATTGGCTACCCGCCGAAAAAGATCCTCCGGGGTCTCAACGGGCCGGTCATTCTCTTTGCGGAGATATCTTTTCTCCAAAATAGTTAAAGCATTAGGACTAAGGTTCACTCTGACTACTCCCTTCTGTGTCTTCTTCCCCGGGGGAAGCGATCGGGGATAATTGGTTTAAGAGGTTTTCCAATTGTTTAAGATAATCGCCGTAAGCTGCCCAATCTCCTTCCCTTTGGGCGGCAACAGCCTGCTCAAAAACAGATTTGGCTTGTCTGGCCAATTGACCGTAGTTTTGGCCAATTTCCTCGGACAGAGCAGGAGCCTTTTCGGCAGGTGTTGTCCGATCCGGTAGCTGCCCGAAAACCTGTTCCAGAGCTTCCTCAAGGGTCCGGGCCATCACCACTTGATCCTCAAAAACAAGGATCACCCTACTTAGCTCCGGGATGCTGCTCTGCTCAGACTGGATAAAGATGGGCTCAACATAAAGTATAGCACCATCTAATGGAATTACAAGCAGATTTCCCCTGATTACACTGGAACCCCTTTGATCCCACAGGGTGAGCTGCTGGGATATTTCGGAGTCCTGATCAATCCTTGATTCGATTTGCATGGGTCCATAAACGTGTCGATCTTTGAAAAACTTGTATACAATCAGTTTTCCGTAATTGGGCGGGTCGTTTAGAGCTGCCATCCAACCAACCATGTTGGCAATCTGCTTGGCGGGAATGAAAGGCAGCATTAAGACGAATTCAGGTTCGGAGACATTATCTAATTGTAAAATGGTGTAATAGGGTTCCATGGATACCGTTTCCGCCAGATATCTCTCTTCGGGTATTTTCCAGGCATCTTCATCGTTATAAAAAACTAAAGGGTTGTCCATATGGTATTTGGCATAAATCTGAGCCTGGATCCGGAATAAATCTACCGGATAGCGTAAATGGGCCTGTAGTCCGGGAGGCATGTCGGCCAAGTCTAGGAATAGGCTGGGAAAAGCCTTTTGCCAGGTTAAGGCGATGGGATCCGTGGGATCCGTCAGGTAAAAGGACACGTCACCGTTATAAGCATCTACAATCACCTTGACGGAATTACGGATATAGTTACCCCAACCGGGAGTGCGGCCGGCATAAGGAAAATTGCCACTGAGAGTATAGGCATCCAGAATCCAATATAGCCTGCCTTCCTCCAGGACCAGGTAAGGATCATCATCCAACCTGAGAAAAGGTGCAATCCGCTGTACCCTGTCCACTATTTGGCGGTGGATGAGAATCTCGCTGTCGTTGTGTAGTTCGCCGCTGACGAGGAGACGGTAATCTCTAAACCGGGCAGCGAACAACAGCTTTTTGAAATAACTGTCCAGTTTGATACCACCGGTGCCTTGATAGACGGTTTCCGCATTGTCTTCTCCTTTAGGATAATCAAATTCCTTGAGTTTGGTATTGGTAATGACATAGCTGTCTGTCAGTTCCCCAAAGTAGATCTCCGGTCTTTCCACGGTCAGACCGTGAGTACCTGCAGGAGGAATATCCTTGATGAAAAAATGAGGAAGACCGTTGGCGGTGGCTTCATCTACCGGACTCATGACCAGGCCGTAACCGTGGGTATATCGGAGCCGGGAATTGGTCCAGGTTTGGACATGGGGTTCAAACCGGTCAAAATCAATTTCCCTCGCTCCCAGCATCACTTGCCGGAGTTGACCGTCGATTTGATAGCGGTCCACATCGATACCGTTGAAATGGTAATAATAGCTTAAGGCTTGCAATTGGTTGTAACTCTGCTGCAGCGGGCGCCAGTCCCACAGGCGAATGTTGTCTATGGTTGGCTGATAAGCAGTCAGATCGCTGATTTTGTTCTCAGCAGGAAATTGCCGTATCTCCACCTCCGTCAAACCGTAAGCTTTTTGGGTCATTGTGATATGGTGTTCCAAAAATATTTTTTCTTTCGCGAATTGGTTAGGTTCCACCATCAGACGCTGGACCAGGGAAGGTATGGCCACTGTCACCAAACCGATCACGATCAAGGTAAAGACGACCCCGGTCACCAATCCTTTGAAGCGCCATTTCTTAAAGCCCCGAAAGCAGGCCAGGGCCAAAATGGCAATGAGGACTCCGCTCACCAGATAGCCGGGCAAACGGACATACACATCCGTAAAACCGGCCCCCAGGAACAGGGAGTTGGGTGTAAGGGTGAGGCGCAAGGCCTTGAGCACAAAATCGAAAGCAATAAGCAACAACAATAAGCCTGCCTGAACCAGCAAATGTTTTTGACTGAATTTTAACTGGGCACTATGCCACCCTACCAGTTGGGAAGGATTGAATACGACATAGATTGTAGCGGTAATGGGCAATAGCCATAGTAAGAGCGATAAAAAGATGTTCCGGAGTACTTCCAATACAGGAAGTGAGAAGACAAAAAAGCCCGTATCCAACCCGAAAACAGGATCTGCAATACCGAAAGGAGTTTGGTACAGGAACTGGAGCCAAATTGCCCAGCCGGCATCTAATTGGTAAGTAGTATAAGCTGCTATTCCAAGGCCGATGAGGATGAGCAATATATTTAACCCTTTGGCCGGTATGCGGTTGATAATCACCTCCCGGTAGAGTTGGAGCATGGGAGGCAAAAATGCCTCCTCAAGATGGCTGTCATTGGTTCTTTTTAATGCCAGTTTCAGATTGAAAAAATACAGAGCAAAAGTTACTACAAAAATAATCAGGTGGACAGTCACCCTGGTAGACATTATTTTGACAAAGACATCACCATAACCCAGGTGGTGGAACCAAATACCTTCGGTAATCAAGCCGGAAGTGGCCCAGAGGAAAGCCCACCCTAACAGGAGACAGATGACCAGGAACAATCTGGCTCTATTCAACATTTTCTGCAACTAAGATCGCATCCTTTAATGATTTGTCTTATTAATAATTCTTGATAGGATAGGCATTTCCTGCTAAACCTTTCCCTATACAAAAAAGTCACCGTTCTTCCGGAAGATCCGGAAGAACGGTGCTATAATAAGGTTGGAAGTTAAATTAAATCTTGGAGAAACAGGGGTATAAAAGTATAGAGCAAATAGGCGAACAGTCCCAGGAAGATGACCAGCTCTGCATAGATGAGCGGTTTGGATCTTGCCCAACGGCTCTCATGTTCCTGAACATTTTTTAGCTCAGGATGCTGTTTGATCAGCTGCTGGTATTCCAAGGGATGTTCTTCTTTTAAATGGGCCGCCGAAATTTTGCCGTTCCACCATACAAGGCTGCTGGGAAAGACCTTTGGGTTAAAATGTACGTGAAAGAAGTGGCCGACCAGGATAGCCAACATACAAACAAATGCTTCGTTGCTATGAACCACCCTTGCTACACCGAAAGCCCAGCGGGGCATCCAGTAAAACATGCCGGGAAACCAAAGGATTAAACCGGAGAACCCCATGACGATTACTCCCCAGATGACGGCGAAGTACTCAAATTTCTCCAGGTAACTGTAGCGTCCGTATTGAGGCGGATTTTTGTTGATGCCCAGCAAGTATTTGGCGTGGTCAATGGCATCCCGGAAATCTTTGAAAGTTGGTATCATTTCCCAGGAAGGCCCTCTTTTAATAAAGGTCCAGATTAGCCAAACAATGTGATAGGCGGAAGTCAAAACCATCATTACTGCAAATACCAAGTGCACACGGAAGAGGTTGCCAAAGCCTCCAAATAAACTAATCACATAAGGGGCCCAAGCTTCAGTACTGTATTTAATGGGAAATCCGGTAATAATGAGCATTAACACACTAATGGCCAATAAGCCGTGTTGTATCCGCTGTTGCAAGGAAAAGCGGATTATTTTCGTACCGACCTTCGTCATGCCTACTCCCTCCTGTCGTCAAATACTTTTACTTGAGGTTACCGATGTCTCCTTACGCCTGCTTTTTAAATTTCTAAGATGCCGATATAGCTCAAAGGTAGGGATGGTACCGTTCATTACCACATCGAACAGGATTAACCCCAAGAAGATTTTCCAGGTAATCCATAAAGGAAATCCATTTTCTTTGTCTTCCGGTACCGTATGCTGCTTTCCGTTCAATAAATTCTCTCCCCCGTTGATCATGCCTCTATGACAGGGTTCACAAGTGCTGCCAATATTGGCTGCCGACAAAGTGGAAGCCGGGTTATCTACAGGCAAAATATTATGGGAACTATGACAGTCAGTACAAGTAGGCACATTTTCATATTCGTAACGTAAAGCTATACCGTGAAAACTACGTTCATAACTCTCAATAACCATACCTTCGTGGCAAGTTCTGCAGGTTTCCGTAATATTAAACCGGTTATGAGGGGCTTCCTTATTGTCGCCCTTAATAATTCCATGGGCAGGGCCGTGGCAGGTGGTACAGGTGACAAAACCACCCATTTGCCCGTGAATACTGTTCTCAAACTGGGAAGTTATGTCGTTATGGCATTTAGCGCAACTTTCGGCCATTTGTTTTTTGAAACCTGCGTCATACTGGGTTTGATGGGGAAAACTCTCTGTCCCGTTGTGGCACCCTGTGCAATTCAGCTTGCCATGAACGGAATTATTGAAGGCGTCTTCATCTACAGTTAAGGAAATCACTTGATCTTGGTACTTAATGGACATTCCTTCGACACCGTGGCAGCTGAAGCAGTAGTCATTACCCTGTGCATCAGCTGCCCAAGCAGCTTGTGTAAATAGGAATAGGCCCAAGAAAACAGTGGAAACAACGATGGTTATACCGATCACAACAAACATTCCGGTAAAGGCGATAGCGATGAAATCACCTATTTTTTGTCTCCACATTCGCCTCACTCCTCTCCTCATCGAGACAAAATGGTATTACTAAACGGAAACCATCTTTCAATATTTCGAACAATTTTCAGCAAGTAAATTGCAATGTTTTCCGCAAAAAAAATTTGGAAAAAAGGGGGCTTCGAGGCTTGGAGCCTTTGAGCTGAACCGGCATTTGTGACTATCGGAACTAACATTAGAAGATTAAATGGTACAGCAAAGTGCCCAAAAAAGCTACGCCGGAGAAAGTAATCAGAACAAAGGATACTACAAACCAAGCAGTGAGCAGGTAAGACAGGGTATTTCCCAAAGCCATTCTTAACATTAAGCCCCACCTCTTTCCTTTTAATTAATTAGGTCTTTGCGACCTATAACTTGACCACAGTTAAACCTTCTTCGTCAGTGCCCGGGGTTAATTTGTATTCAATGTTGATAATGCCTTTGGTGTTGATATGAATGTAACGTTTACAATGGCGGCATTTGATGATGACGGTGTCTTTTTCAATCTGGCAGACGATCTTCTTGCATTGACAACGAAAGTTATCCATTGCCCTCCCCTCCTTATATTTGTTAAAAAACAAAGAGGCCGGTCAAACCCTGTTCAAGGGTTACCAGCCTCTTGAGCTTCAAGCTTCTAGGCTTTACTGTCCATATAACATAAAAGACCAGTGAACTACTCGTATGTAGCTTACCAGTCTCCTGACTTAAAGTCTAACGACTTAGTTACTTAAGATTAATTTTTGTAGTTTCCGGATCAACCTTGAATTGAACATCTATCAGACCTTTGGTACGAATGTGAATGTAACGTTTGCAATGGCGACACTTGATAATAACGGTATCTCCCTCAATTTGGAATACGATTTTCTTACACTGGCAACGGAAATCCTTCACATCCTACCCCTCCTTTTCCATCTTTAGTTAGAGAAATTTGTTGCAAACATTTTCAGCTTTAATCTGAACCTGGAGAAGTGAGGTGTGGCTTCCACCTGTCAGTTCCCCCATTGTGTGAAAAAAGCCGGCTCCAAAAGGCCGGCCCGTTACAGTTTGCGTGTAAAGTCTGGGATTGATGACGACTCAGCCTTTTGACTTGGTCTATCCTGATGCATAAACTTTAGGTTGTTTAAGGATGTTCAAGTTTTCACTTTGTTTTTTCCAACTGTCTCCTTTTGCTATATACTATTCTACATTCAGGCAAAGTTTCCTGCTAAAAAAATAAAAATATTTAAAAAAAGTTTCTAAATAATAACACCGAACAATGGGATTACGGTTGATCAGCAACAAATAAGCAATAAATCGTTATCAATATGAAAGGAGCGGAGCAAAACAAAATCAGGTTTTACCCGCTCCTTGGTGCAGACCTTATTGTAATCCCAGCGGCAGAAACGCTTTCAAAAACCAAACCAAAATAGCTGCATAGACTATCATTTCAAAGATCATCAGGCCCCTGCTCTTCTCAAATTTACTGCTCATATTATCCCTCCTAGATACTTGCCCCTTTATTTGATGAGGAGTCAGCGGCTGACTGCTCTTGCTCGATACGTTCCAATTCTAACGGGTGTTCATGCTTCATCAGCTTCCGGGTCAGTTTGCCGTGAAACCAAACTAAACTACCTGGAAAAAAGGTGGGGCTGAAATGAACATTGTAAAAGTGCCAGACAAAGATGGCCAGAATAGCCAGCATTGCTTCGTCACTGTGGGCGTAACGGGCACAGTCGATAATCCAACGGGGCAAGAATTGGGTAGTTACCTGGGGAAACCACATCATTAAGCCAGACCCGCACATGATCACCATACCCCAGAAGACTGCCCAGTAATCAAATTTCTCTTTGTAGGAGTACCGGTCAAACTTTGGCGGTTGATTGGTTAACCCCAAGAAATAACGCATGTTTTGCAATAGGTCTGTCACGTCTTTGGGGCTTGGTAACGCAGCCAGAGAAATCTTTTTGGTAATCAGAGGATAAAGAATCAGGTACAGTAAATGGTAAACACCACTGGCGATCATGACAACGGCTGCAACCTTGTGGATGAGAAACATATTATCAAAGCCGCCAAACATGCCTGTCACCGTCTTTGCCCAACCGGTAGCGTAATATTTAATGGGCAAGCCGGTTATAGTTAACGCGATGAAACTGGTAAACATCATAATGTGTTGAATCCGCTGGTGGATATTAAACCGTTCGAAGGATTTCTCTTTATTGGTGGCCATAGCACTCACCTCCGCAATTATTTATCCGTGTCGCTTACTGTCCCGGAACCGCCTGAACAGTTCAAGTTCTATGTGAATGATCAGCAAAGTGATCGTAATTATCGTTAGCCAGGTAAAAAATTTGAAGGTATAGAACATAGGTTTCCCAGGACCTTCTTTTTCCAGGAGAAAATGCTCAGTACCTGCGGCCATATTGGCTGGAGAGCCCTCATGGCAAGTTGAGCATGTCTGAGGAACATTGGCCGTTGCCACCGGCGAAGCCGGGTCATCGGAACCCAAAGCAGCATGGGCGCCGTGGCAGGTGACGCAGGAAGGCACATTTGTTCCTCCCAGATAAACGCCTATGCCGTGGAAACTATCCTGGTAGCTTTGCAATACACGGCCTTGGTGACATTTACCACAGGTCTCCACATGGTTCTGCAGTTGTTGACTGATTGGCAACTGGCTTTCCTTCTGAATGGCGTGGCCACCGCCGTGACAATCAGTACAAGTAGCGATACCTTTTGAGTGTAAGCTCAGTTTGTATTCTTCCACTACGCCGGCGTGACAGGTACTACAGCTGTCGGCGATTTTAGTCCGGTCCATTTTTACTGTCTCCGGATGGGGCAAAGCATCAGACCCCGGGTGACAGGAAGTGCAGGCGCTAAAGCCATGAACGGAATTGGCCAAGGCATCTTGGTCTACATATAAAGATTTGGTTTTTCCGTCTTGCTCAATACTGAACTCCGGGTTCCCGTGGCACATCATACACTGCTCATTACTTTGGGAGCCGCTGGAGGCGTAAGCCAAAGGAGCAAAACAGAACACCAAAACAGCAACCAAAAACAGGAGACGCCAGTTGACCCGGTTGATTACTGAATAGGACATTGGTTTCACACCCCTTTAGAGCCTTACTTTTTTATATTGTCTCTATATGCAGTAAGGCTTTTTCGCAATCTGATTGATTAATAATTCCCTTTGTTCTGATAAGAATTACACGTTTACAATGGCGACACTTAATGAGGATATCGTCGCCGTCAATTTGACAAATGAGCCTTTCGCAGCTACAAATAAGGTCCTCCATGAATCACACCTTCCAACTTGTTATCGAACTGATGCTCATCGCTTCTCCATGCTATTTCTCTTTGAC
>JAAZDD010000057.1 GCA_012512955.1 Clostridia bacterium | reverse complement strand
GGCCTGTACCGCACCGGTAGCACCCGGGATGAACGTCTACACCAACACTTCCAGGGTGCGGAAAGCCCGGAAGGCCAATTTGGAACTGATGCTTTCGGATCATGATTATGATTGTCCTGCTTGTGTCAGGAACTTGAATTGTGAGCTGCAAAGCCTGGCCCAACAGCTGGGCATCAGGGAGATTCGTTTCAAAGGGCAGAAAAGTGAGCATTCCAAAGATTTGTCAACCCCGGCTTTGGTCCGGGATCCCGCTAAATGTGTGCTCTGCCGCCGGTGTGTAGCTGTTTGCCATGAGGTGCAGACTGTCAAAGCCATTGTTCCTCTGGAAAGGGGGTTTACCACCCTGGTTGGGCCTGCTTTCCAGGAGAACTTATCTGATTCCACCTGTGTCCAGTGTGGGCAATGTGCTCTGGTTTGTCCCACCGGTGCCATTGTGGAAAGAGAATGGATCAGTCCTGTTTGGGAAGCTCTCAGCGATGCTACCAAACATGTGGTGGTCCAGACGGCGCCGGCCATCAGGGTGGCCATCAGCGAGGAATTTGGCGGAGAACCCGGCGAAATAAGCACGGGCAAGCTGGTGGCTGCTTTAAGAAGGCTGGGCTTTGACAAGGTTTTCGACACGGATTTTACGGCAGATCTGACCATTATGGAAGAAGGCAGTGAATTCCTGCAGCGGCTCAAGGGAGAAGGCCCATTACCCTTGTTGACCTCCTGCAGCCCCGGCTGGATCAATTTCATTGAAACCTTTTATCCGGAGCTGCTGCCAAACCTGTCTACCTGCAAGTCTCCCCAGCAAATGTTCGGGGCCTTGGCCAAAACCTATTACCCGCAAAAGGTTGGCTTGGATCCGGCCAGTATAGTCAGTGTGTCCGTCATGCCTTGTACGGCCAAGAAATATGAAAGCCAGCGTCCGGAAATGCGTGACAGCGGGTACCGGGATGTGGATTATGTGCTGACTACCAGGGAACTGGCCAGGATGATCAGGCAAGCGGGGATTAATTTTTCCTCCTTGCCGGAGGAGGATTATGATGAGCCCCTGGGCATTTCCACTGGGGCCGGCTTGATATTCGGAGCCACCGGCGGCGTCATGGAGGCTGCCTTGCGGACAGCCTATGAACTGGCCACCGGCAAGGAACTGCAGGAAATCAACTTCTACGATGTCCGGGGTTTGAAGGGGATTAAAGAGGCCACTGTGGACGTAGATGGAACAACGGTGAAAGTCGCTGTGGCTCACGGCTTAGGCAATGCCAGGACCCTGATGGAACAGGTGAATGCCGGCAAGGTCGACTATCACTTTATTGAAATCATGTGTTGTCCCGGCGGCTGTATTGGCGGCGGCGGTCAGCCAATACCCACTGACACGGCCATCAGAGCCAAGCGTATTGAGGGTATCTATGAAGGAGACAAAGCCATGCCCCTGCGAAAATCCCACGATAATCCTGCTATTAAGCAGCTGTATGCAGAATTCTTGGGACAGCCTTTGAGCGAAAAATCCCATCACTTGCTGCATACCAGCTACACACCTAAAGATAAATATGGCACTGCATAGGAATATTGATCCCGGTGCTGACCATAACAATGCACCGGGATTTTTTTATATGACTACTTGCTGAAGAAATAATTATGATTTATGATAATGATCACAACAATACAAAAATACGGATAATAAAAAATATTCAGCCAGAATATCCAACAGCAGGGAAGGAGGGACAGCACGTGGTAAATAGTCTGGATCATCTGTATGAAAAGGCCGAACGGGAGTATAATCTTCTCCGTTCAAACTGGGAATGGTTTGTGACTCAAGGGAAACAAAACCGGATCGATGGTTGTTTGACAGCAATATGGGCCAGGGTTGACCACAATTAAATTTTCCCGGGAGGGAGGGTTGCGGCGAGGCATGGTAGCCATGCCCTTTTTTGTTGTCTAAACAGGCGCGGTATAGTATAATAGTTTGCAACAAGTTTCACAATTGGAGTTGACTGCAGGTGCCCGGAATTGTTTCAACTACCGAAGGCTATTGCCGCAGCTGTTTTGCTTGTGTCCGCAATTGCCCGGTTAAAGCAATTAAGGTGGAAAACGGTCAGGCTAAGGTCATCCCTGAACTGTGTATTTCCTGTGGCCATTGTGTTAAAGTTTGCGCCCAGGGAGCAAAGACCATTGCCGGTTTTTTGCCTCAAGTAGAAGCGTGGCTCCTGGCGGGGGAACAAGTGGTAGCTTGTTTAGCTCCTTCTTTCGTGGTGGAGTATGCCGATTGCCGCCCGGGGCAATTGAGCACTGCCTTAAAAAGGAGCGGTTTCAGTCAGGTCTGGGAAGTAGCCGTCGGTGCTGACCTGGTTTCCGAGGAATACCGCAAGCTGCTCAACAAGCGGGATTGGGAAGGGCCCTGCATCAGTACCCCTTGCCCGGCAGTAGTCAACTTGGTGGAGAAACACTATCCTCATTTGGTTTCAGCCCTGGCGCCCGTCGTTTCTCCCATGTTGGCTGCCGGAAAATATATTAAGCAGGTATGTGGTAACCGGGTCAAAATAGTCTTTATCGGACCATGCATTGCCAAAAAGGAAGAAGCGCAAAATCAAGGAAGGGATCAGGCAGTAGATGCAGTACTGACCTTTGATGAATTACAGCACTTTCTGGCCCAAAGGCAAATAATGCCGGCCCAAGTGCCGGAAACGGACTTCGATCACCCTCCCGCCGGTTTGGGCCGGCTTTACCCGTTGGGGGGAGGGTTATTAAAAGGCGCTGCGATACAGGAGGACCTGTTGCAAACGGAAATCCTGGCGGTAGAAGGAAAAGATAACTGCCTCCAAATGCTGGAGGCCCTGTCAGTTGAAAAAGGGAAAAGGCGTTTCATTGATGCCCTGTTTTGTGAAGGTTGTATTAATGGGCCCATGCTCAGTTCCCATTTAAACCTGTTTCAGAAAAAAGAGCGGATGGTCGCTTATTATCGCCTTCCGGCCAGGCAAACCGTCAGGTTCCCAGCCCAATCGAGCAAGGAGGTTGTTCTTTCCCGGTCTTTTACCCGGCGGGATTCCTTGTTGCCGGAGCCCGGGGAAGAAGCGATCAAAAAGATCCTGGCGGAATTACATAAATACACTCCCGAAGACGAACTGAATTGCGGGGCATGCGGTTACAGTACCTGCCGGGAAAAAGCGGTGGCGGTGTACCGGGGACTGGCGGAAAACAAAATGTGCCTGCCCTATTTGGTAAAAAAACTGGAAGAACATAATCTCAGGCTGCGACAACAGTTGAAAGAGCAAGGTGATGGCTACGGTTTTATCGGTAACAGCCCTGCCATGCAGGAAGTGAGGAGTCTCATCGCCAAAGTGGCCCCGACGGATTGTACCGTCTTGTTACGGGGTGAGAGCGGTACGGGCAAGGATTTGGCTGCCCAGGCCATTTACCGTCACAGCTTGCGCAGTGAGCAGACTTTCGTGACTATCAATTGTGCCGCCCTTCCTGAGAACCTGCTGGAAAGTGAGCTGTTTGGTTACGTGAAGGGCGCTTTTACCGGTGCCGTGCAATCCAAACGTGGCCTGTTTGAAGAAGCTCACGAAGGGACTATTTTTTTGGATGAAATCGGCGATTTGAGTCTCAATCTACAGGGTAAACTGCTCAGGGTTTTGCAGCAGGGGGAGTTTTTCTAAATTGGAGACAGCAGGCCCAGGTATGTGGACGTGAGAGTTATAGCCGCTACCAATCAGGATTTGGAAAAGATGGTGGCAGAAAAGCAGTTTCGTTTAGATTTGTTCTACCGCTTGAATGTGGTCAGCCTGAGGTTGCCTCCCCTGCGGGAAAAGCGGGAAGACATTCCCTTGCTGGCTAAACATTTTTTGTCTGTCTTCAATGAAAAACATGGGAAAAACTGCAGCGGTTTCAGTGATGAAGTAATTAAGCTGTTGGAGCAGGCTCCCTGGCCGGGTAATGTGCGCCAGTTGGAGAATCTGATTGAGAGGGCTGTGGTATTGTGCGACGGTGACCTGATTACCGTCAAAGAGCTGCCTCCCGGTTTTCCGGAACCCTCTGACACTGTAACAAATACCATGGGCTACCGGGAGGCGGTCCAGGATTTCGAAAGGAAGCTGATCCTCAGAGCACTGGAAAGTCATGAATGGGTTCAGGCAAAAGCGGCGAAAGCCCTGGGTTTGAACAGGAGTACCCTGCACGAGATGATGAAAAGACTGGGGATCAAGCGATAGTTAACCCCACTGTCGCTGTTCAAAATAACGGACAAGGGTTCAAAACTTTGAACGACCTTTCCGGCTTTGCAGTGCCCGGTTCCAGGGAGACGGTAACGGGACAGTACAATAAAATGAACAAAAACCTATTTCTTTAGGCCTGAGGGTGTTGAGGTGTTATTTTCCCAACATCAGCTGCAGCAAGGTGCTGCGATTTTTTTTATTCTATCGGCAGTTTTGGAACGATTCTTGCATATTACTTAGGTCAAAAGGAAAAACATGTTCAGCTAGGGAGGTGAAGAGATGTCAGTGGTATTGGCAACAGCGGAAACAGGGCAACTGGATACCGCTGATCGCAATTTACGCCTAATCTGTTCCCCGAGCCTACTGAACAGGAGTTATCAACAGTACGACAGGCAGTTTAATTGTCTCTGTTCCAATTGGGATTGGTTTGTCAATTATCAAGAAGAGAAACATTCTTGGCTGGAAGTTAAGCGGCAGATCGATCAAAACTAGGTATTAACCGGCCCTGCCGGCGATACAAAGCGAATAGTATTGAAGTGAGGGTTGGGAACAATCTCCGCCCGGATGTGCCTCGGCACATCTTTTTTTTATCCTCCGGAAACCCCTGATTGCTTTTTACAGGAGAGATTGGTAAGATTTTGCTGAGATAACATGATAACATGATCAATCGGGGGTGTGGTGTTGAAAAGAGCCTTTATCAGCGTTTCGGCCAAAGAAGGCATTGTGGAGCTGGCCCGGGAATTGGTGGCCTTGGATTTTGAAATCATTTCCACGGGAGGGACTGCGGCTCATTTGGCGAAAGAGGGGATTCCCGTTACTGAAGTGAGTACTGTTACCGGTTTTCCGGAGATTTTGGAGGGGAGGGTAAAAACCCTTCATCCTAAAATCCACGGAGGGATCCTGGCCCTCAGAAACGAAGCCCATTTGGGGACTTTGGCGGAGCACAGGATCCGGCCTATTGATTTGGTGGCAGTCAATCTTTATCCTTTCCGGGAAACCGTTAGCAATCCACTGGCCGGCTGGGACGATGCCATTGAAAATATCGATATTGGGGGCCCAACTCTTATCCGGGCCGCCGCCAAGAATCACCAATATGTAACTGTTTTGGTGAATCCCAACCGGTATGCTGAAGTAATCGCCCAACTGAAAGAGAGTGGGGAGGTATCTCCGGCCTTGCGCAGGCAACTGGCGTTAGAGGCATTCCAGCATACGGCGGCCTATGACGCCGCCATCGCCGCTTACTTTGCCGACCATACCGGCGGTGACGGTTTTCCCCAGGAACTGTTACTCCATGGGCATTTGGCACAGGAGCTTCGCTATGGGGAAAATCCTCACCAAAAAGCTGCCTGGTATCGCCGGGGAGGTAAATCCGAACCGGTTCTGGAGCAACTGCAGGGGGCGGAACTGTCCTTTAACAACTTGGTGGATTTACAGGCAGCCTGGGATTTGGTCCGGGAATTTTCCCGGCCGGCAGCTGCAATTATTAAGCACACAAATCCTTGCGGTGCTGCCGTTGCCGGTATCTTGCCGGAGGCTTACCGGAAAGCCTTTGACGCTGATCCCGTATCTGCCTTTGGGGGGATTGTGGCCTGTAACCGCCGGGTGGACAAGGAAACGGCGGCAATGATGGCGGAGACCTTCCTGGAAGCGGTGATTGCTCCCGGCTTTGATGAGGAGGCACTGGCTATCCTGTCGGCCAAGGCCAAACTCCGGCTGCTTGTTTGCAACGCTGCCGGACAGGACAGGATGGTTGTCAAACAGGTATTGGATGGTTTTTTGGTCCAGGAAGCGGACCAGGAGACAGTGGCGCCGGCAAACTGGCAATGGGTTGCCGGGCAGGAAGAAGCCTTGGAGGATTTGGTTTTTGCTTGGCAAGTGGTGAAACATGTCAAGTCTAATGCCATCGTGGTCGCAAAAGACGGCAGGACACTGGGGGTAGGCTCCGGTCAGATGAACCGGGTCGGGGCGGCGGAAATTGCCCGCAAACAAGCCGGTGACCAGGCGAAAGGAGCCGTCTTAGCTTCCGATGCCTTTTTCCCCTTCCGGGATACGGTGGATTTAGCTGCTCAATATGGCATCAAAGCCATTGTCCAGCCGGGAGGATCATTGCGGGATGAAGAATCCATCGCTGCCTGCCGGGAGTACGGCATTGCCATGGCCTTTACCGGCCGCCGTCACTTCAAACACTAAACAGCGGGTGACGGTTCAAAATTATCACTATTAGGTTTGTTGTATGGTATGTAAAGTCAACAGTATCTTATTTCGCTACGGCGGAGTGCCTACGCCGTTACCGGCAGCAAGCTGCCGACGGCTGTGGCCCAACGCCCGCTCCATAAGATACTGTTGACTTTTATAATCACAAACAAAATAACAAACGGGTGACGGTTTTTAGACCGTCACCCGTTGTTTAGTGATTAAAATACCGGCACCACTGCGCCCTGGTATTTTTCTTCGATGAATTGCTTCATTTCCGGAGAAGTCAGCACTTCACCCAGTGCTATGATCTCCGGCCGGTTCTCATTCCCCACCTTAACTGCCACTACGTTTTTATAAGTATCGGCAGCCAGGGAAGTGGGGTCTTCCATGACAATGGCATCCTTAGCCGGATTGAGGCCGGCGCCGATGGCGTAGTTTCCGTTAATGACGGCGGCAGTCACGTCTTCCAGAGAGCTGGGTAATTGGGGAGCTTCCAGTTCAATAATCTGCACTTGAACATGGTATTCGGTAATATCAGCTACCGTTGCGGTCAGACCCACCCCGTCTTTCAGGGTGATGATGCCGTTGTCCTGGAGTAGCCACAAAGCTCTGGCTTCGTTGGTGGTATCGTTGGGAACGGCTATCCGGTCACCGTCTTTAAGCTCGGACAAATCGCTTATTTGCCGTGAATAAAGGCCCAGGGGCTCAAAGTGGACGGCCGTGGTCCAGGTCAGATCCATATTGTTTTGCTCCTTGAATTCGTTCAGATAAGGAACGTGTTGGAAGAAATTTGCATCCAGGGAGCCGTCGTTTAAAGCAATATTAGGGGTGGTATAATCGGTAAATTCCCGGATATCCAACTCAATACCCTTGTCTTTAAGTAATTCTTTGGCTTTCAGCAGGATTTCCGCATGGGGCTCGGGAGTGGCTCCAATAATCAAAGTGATAGGTTCGTTGCTTGTTTCTTCGTTCTGTTGGCTTCCTTGCTCAGCGGGAGGTGCCTGGTTTCCCCCGCAACCGGCCAGTACAGCCAGCGTCAGTCCCAAAATCAGCAGCAAAGCGGTAATTTTTCTCTTGTGCATAGTTTCTCCTCCTCACAAATGCTTTTTATCATCTTTTGTCCAGACGAGCGGCGATTTTGTCACCGATCATCTGCAAAACCAGGACAAGCACAATCAAAAGTATGATCACAATAAACATCAATTCTGTTTCATACCGGTAATAACCGTAGCGTAAGGCAATATCTCCCAGACCACCTCCTCCCACAAATCCGGCCATGGCTGAGTAGCCGATGAGAGTAATGGTGGTAATGGTAGCTCCCAAGATCAGGGAAGGCTTGGATTCAGGGATGAGGACCTTGAAGATGATCTGCATAGGACTGGCCCCCATGGCCAGGGCAGCCTCAATCACCCCCCAAGGAATTTCCTTTAATGAAGTTTCTACCATCCGGGCCACAAAAGGAATAGCGGCTACCGTTAAGGGTACAATCACTGCCGTGGTACCGATGGATGTACCTACAATCCATTTGGTAAAGGGAATCAGAAAGACCAGCAGTATTATAAACGGCAAGGAACGACCGATATTAACGATAATGCCTAAAACAAAGTTCACGATCCGGTTTTCACTGATATGGCCCGGGCCGGTAATCACCAGAATGATTCCTAAAGGGATACCGAAAACATAGGCCAGTACCGTGGAGACAGGAACCATATACAGGGTGTCCAGCAATCCTTTCCAGACCAGTTGTAACATTTGCTCCCAGGGCATTTACAACACCTCTATTTCCAGGTTAAGATTCCGCAAGTAGTTGATTCCCCGGTCAATATCAGCCGGGGTTCCCAACAGCTGTACGGTCAGGGTGCCCACCGTTTGGTCTTTGATGTGGTCAATATTGCCGTAGAGGATATTGGTTCTCAGGTTGAAGTCCGTAACCAGGTTGGACAGGATGGGTTGGGCCGCTACCTCCCCCAGGAAGACGATCCGGAGCAGGGGACCGCCGTTGCCGTTCTGTTTCAACACTATTTCTTCAGGAACATCGATTTTGATGACGGTATTGATAAACCGGCGAGCGGTAGCCGTTTTCGGCTTGGTAAATATCTCTAAAACAGGACCGGATTCCACAATTTTAGCATCGTCGATGACGGCTACAGAATCACGGATCTCTTTAATGACATCCATTTCATGGGTAATGATGACGATGGTCAAGTCAAACTGTTTATTGATATCCTTCAACAGCTGCAAAATAGACTGGGTGGTTTGAGGATCCAGTGCCGACGTGGCTTCATCACACAGCAGTACTTTTGGGTTGTTGGCCAGAGCTCTGGCAATCCCCACCCGCTGCTTTTGCCCGCCGCTCAACTGGGAAGGGTAGGCGTTGGCTTTGTCCGTCAGCCCTACCAGTTCCAGCAATTCTTTGACCCGGCTGTTGATTTTATGGGCAGGATAACCGGCAATTTCCAGGGGAAAAGCCACGTTGCCGAAAACAGTCCGGGACCAGAGCAAGTTGAAATGCTGGAAAATCATCCCGATTTCCCGGCGGGCTACTCGCAATTTAGCAGGGCTTAAGGTGCCCATATCCACTCCGTCTACCACCACCTTGCCGGCGGTGGGACGTTCCAGCATATTGATACAGCGAACCAAAGTGCTTTTGCCTGCTCCGCTTAAACCGATAATGCCGTAGATTTCCCCTTTTTTTACATGTAGGGTAATGCCGTCCAGGGCGACTACTTGTCCATTGCTGCTTTTGAATACTTTTTTCAAATCGGTAATCTTGATCATTGATGCCACCTACCCATAAAAAAACTCCCTGTTTCAATCAAAGACAGAGAGAAATAAACCTTGTCGTGCTACTCTCATCTGCCAGATGCAATACATCCGCAGGAATTGGCACCGTTCCTCCACTGCCCTCTTGAACAGGTAAAGGTTGTTGCCGGGTTTCATAGGGCCAGTCCCTCCACCTACTCTTGATAAGAGTAAATCCCTATTGCATTTGCAAATAATATAGCACATGATGGACATAGGGTCAATGGAATAGGGCCAATATTTTTTTGGTAATGCCCTTTAGTACTGCAAAGAGTTAAAGGAAATTCCTCTTTAATGCCGAATAATTGAGGCAATACTAAAAATAGGAAGGATCAAGGGGGAATGGCCATGTCTTATCAAAGCAAACTGAAAGATCCTTTCATCGACGCCTTATTTGAAGCGATTCTGTTGTTGGAGAATGAGCAGGAGTGTTATCGCTTTTTTGAAGATATTTGTACCGTTGCAGAACTGAAGTCTTTGGCCCAAAGACTGGCCGTAGCCAAGATGCTGGACCAGGATTGCACTTATACGGCTATCGCCGAGACTACCGGTGCCAGTACGGCAACCATCAGCAGGGTGAAAAGGTCTCTCAATTATGGTGCAGATGGTTACAAATTGATTATTTCCCGCTTAAAACAGAAAAAGATTGACAAGGGCGGGGAAGGGTGATATCATTGCGTTAACACTTTAATACGTTAAAGAGGTGTCGAATTATGGTACCTAATCCTGCTGTCTGGCAGATTCCTACCGGAGTCAGGGATGTATTGCCCAAAGAAGCCCAAAGAAGACGTTGCTTGGAAGAAAGCCTCTGCGGCCTATTTGCTTCCTGGGGTTACCGGGAGATTATTCCTCCCAGCCTGGAGTATTATGAACAATTGAAAAGCAGCAGTGCTGAAGAACAGCTTTACAAACTTATCGATCCCAGCGGCCGCATCTTAGCCCTTAGACCGGATTTGACCACTCCTATTGCCAGAATGGTGGCTACTCACCTCAGCAATGATCCCTTGCCCATCCGCCTTTATTATTTCGGTAATGCCTTTCGATACGAAGTGACCCAGGCAGGGAGACAGAGGGAGTTTCACCAGGCAGGGGTGGAGCTGATCGGCGCTGCCGGAACCGGCGCCGATGCAGAAGCTATTGCCCTGGCGGTAGAGGCCATTACCCTGGCCGGCGTTGCTGATTTTCAAGTGGGAATTGGCCAGGTGGCGTTGACCCATGGTCTGCTGGAAAATGCAGGGGTGCCCCAACATTTGGTAAAGGAATTCAAATGGTTGATGGCTCGCAAGGACTATGTGGCTTTGGAAAACAGGATGTCCCAGTTAGGTTTGCCCCGGGAGCGGACTCAGGAAATCCTTGAAATCTTATCTTTGCGGGGCGGCCTGGAGGTGTTGTTGGAAGCAAGAGCATTGGTCCGGACACCTGCGATGTTGCGGGCAATTGAGGATCTGGAAGCGGTATACCAAGCCTTGGAGGCATTGGGATTAGCCAAAGCGGTCTTTTTTGATTTCAGCATTTTGCGGGATTTGGATTATTATACAGGTATTGTCTTTGAAGGTTATGCTGCCGGGCTAGGTTATCCCATCTGCGGCGGGGGCAGGTATGATCGCCTGTTGGGCAAATTCGGGTTAGATGTGCCGGCCGTAGGTTTTGCCTTGGGTGTCGACAGGCTCATGCAGGTTTTGCCTTCCATGGATGAGGAGAAGATCGACGTGCTGATCATTGGGGGCAGTTTGCCGGAACGGTTGGTGGAAGCAAACAGGCTTAGGCAACAGGGGTTGGCGGTAGAAGTTGATATCCTGGAGCTTTCCCGGGAAGAGGCAATGAGGTATATGACCGGGAAACAGATTGGGCAGCTAATTGAACTGGGGGAGGTGGGAGAAGATGCCTAGCAATTTATTAACAATTGCCCTGCCCAAAGGGAAATTAGGCGCGGAAGCAGTGGCCCTTCTCGGCCAGGCGGGGCTGCCAACGGAAGGACTTGAGACAGACTCCAGGCAACTTCTTTTTGATTACCCTCAGGAGGGTTACCGCTACATTATCTGTCGTCCGACTGATATTCCCGTCTATGTGGATCATGGTGCAGCCGCTTTGGGTGTCGTAGGGAAAGATACCATTGAGGAAGCGGAACCTGATGTTTTTGAGCTGGTGGATTTGAAATTCGGGTTTTGCCGGTTTGTGGTGGCTCTTCCCGAAGCCGAAGCCCAGGCCATCATGGTGGATGGAAAGCCTGATCTGCGGAAATTAAATCATAAAAGAGTTGCTTCCAAGTTTCCCCGGGTGGCGGAAAAGTATTTTACGTCCCTGGGGATGCAGGTGGAAGTGATTAAATTGCACGGTAATATTGAACTGGCGCCCCGGGTAGGTTTGGCGGAGATGATCGTTGACATAGTGTCCACCGGGAGAACCCTGAAGGAGAATCAATTGGTGGCGGTCAGCGATATTTTCAGCGCTACCGCCAGGCTGATTGCCAACCGGGTAGCTTATCGCATGGAGTATCATCGTTTGGAACCGCTGATCCAAAGATTAAAGCAAGTGGTGGGAAATGGGGGCTAGCCTGTGTTACGAATTGTGAAGAGCAATGATTCTTTTGTTGAGGCATTGATCCGGGCAGGGGAAATCGGTGGTGAAGAGGTCCTGCCCCAGGTGAAAGAGATTGTGGAGACTGTGCGTCAACGGGGAGATGAGGCACTCTATGCTTATACGGAGCGTTTTGACGGTGCCGATTTGAGGATTAAAGGACTCAAAGTTGCCCCGGAAGAAATAGAAGCTGCTTACCGGCAAGTAACGCCTGGTTTTTTGGCCGCTTTGGGTCAAGCCAAAGAAAATATTCTCCGGTTTCACCGGCGGCAGTTACAGAATTCCTGGTGGCAGTTGGATGAGGTCGGTAATTTGGTGGGCCAATTATACCGGCCTTTAAGGAGAGTAGGTCTCTATGTGCCGGGAGGTAGAGCCGCCTATCCTTCTTCCGTTTTGATGACTGCTTTACCGGGCATCGTCGCCGGAGTGCCGGAACTGGTGATGGTCTCCCCTCCCAGCGGTACCGGAGAGATGAATCCCTATACTTTAGTTGCCGCTAAGGAAGCAGGAGTTGGGGAAATTTATAAGTTGGGGGGCGCCCAGGCAGTTGCCGCTTTAACTTACGGTACAGAAACCATCGCCCCTGTGGACAAAATTGTCGGTCCGGGGAATATTTATGTTACCATGGCCAAGAAAATTTGTTATGGGGATGTAGACATTGACATGCTGGCGGGACCCAGCGAGATACTGATTGTGGCTGATGATACCGCCAATCCAGTTTATTTGGCTGCCGATTTGTTGTCCCAGGCGGAGCATGATCCCCTGGCCAGAGCTGTGCTGATTACTCCGGAACGGGAAGTGGCGGAGAAAACGGCGGAAGAAGTGAAAAAGCAATTGGGCTTCCTGCCCAGGGAGGAAATCGCCCGGGAATCCCTCCAGAACAGGGGTGCCGCCATCATTACCGCCGATCTGGAGGAAGCTTTC
>JAAZDD010000056.1 GCA_012512955.1 Clostridia bacterium | reverse complement strand
GCCATGAATTGGGGCTCCATTCCACTACCCATCCCGATTTTGCCAAGCTGTCAGAAGCCCAGATGGAGCAGGAATTGAGGGACAATTACGATGCCATTGTCCGGATCAGCGGTTTTAAGCCCATTCTCTTTCGTCCTCCCTTTGGCAGCTACAACAATACCATGATCCGGGTATGTGAAAGGATGGGAATTCATGCCATACAATGGGATGTGGACAGCCTGGACTGGAAGGATTTGTCAGCAGCGGAGATCCACCGGCGGGTGGTCAACGGGGTTAAGCCCGGTTCCATTGTTTTGTTTCACAACAACGGCAAGCATACTGCCGCCGCTTTGCCGGGCATTATTGAGACATTACAGGGGCAGGGCTACCAAATCGTGCCCATCTCTGAGCTGATTTATCTGGATGATTATTATGTGGATAACAACGGAGTGCAAAGAAAAAAGACCTTATCAAAGGAGCCGGACTAATCACCGGCTCCTTTTTTTGTGGTCCGGTTCTTTCTTGTTTCTTTAGTCCTGGGAGGGACTAGGTTCCCCTTATTGCCATGGTAAAAAAGTCAAGAGGAATTTGTCAGAAAATGTCGAATGACTTTTATGGTTATTGGCTAGCCAACATGTTTAATCAAGGGAATGGTAGTGAATATGGTTATTTGTCCTCGCTGCAACGAAAAGAACAAATACGAAGCAGCTTATTGTTTTAGTTGCGGGCTAATCCTATCCGGTGTAAAAAAGACAGTGGCCATGACCCACGAAAACGGGATTTATCCCACTGAATTAAAGATTGATGAATATGCTGTTTCGGTGGATTTGTCCGTTTCCGAATCGGTCAGGGATATTCCCATCGTTGCCAAAGCGGCAACCATGCTGATCGAATACTGGAGCAAACCCATCAACAGAACCAATCTTTTGGGAAACGCCGTCAGGATCGGTCCAAATCAAATTAGTTCTGTTTATGAAATTGTTGAAGAACTGGCAAGGCGTTTAGGTGTAGAGGTTCCTGAAACCTATATTAAGTATGACCCGACATTTAATGCCATGACCTTAGGCAGTAACAGGGATCATTTGGTGATCATTCATTCAGCCCTGGTGGATAATTTCACCAGAGAGGAGTTGATGTTCGTCATCGGCCATGAGCTGGGCCATATCAAAAGCAATCATGTGACTTATAATACCATCGCCTATTTATGCGCCCTGGGTTTAGGCGGGTTTGTTGCTGCGGCCTTCAGACCCTTGTTATTGGCTATTGAAGCCTGGCAGAGAAGGGCGGAAATAACCGCCGACCGGGCCGGTTTACTTGCCTGCGGTGATCCTGTGGCCTCGGTACAGGCTCTGACTATGTTTGCCCTGGGAAGCAGGAAACTCCTGGATGAATTTTCATTGCCGGATTTCCTGAGCCAGGAACAGGACATAGATAGGATTTATGATGTACTCAACAAAGCCTTTGCGGGGCTGAGTCACCCCTATACCGTAGTAAGGGTTAGGGAGATGTTGGATTTTTATTTCAGTGATACCGCCCGGATCTTGTTAGAGCGATTGGAAAAAAGATACGGTCAGCCAAACAAACAAAAGATAGCATTGCCACCCAAAGGGCCGGAGGCCCAAAGTCCCAATGTCACTGCTATTACTAATCGCTTCTGTTCATCCTGCGGATTCAGAGCGGGCATTAAAGACCAATATTGTCGGGTTTGTGGTGGAGAAATTGATTGATGAGGGGAGCAGGTTATGGATTTTGCAGATGTCTTTCTAACGATGGTAACGATTGGTGTAATCTTATTCTTTGTGCCTGCCATTATTTCAGGATTCCAGACAAGGAAAGAAAATAAGCTGGTGGCACTGGAGAAGCAAACTGAAGAGGAAAATGCCAAGATCATGTTGGAAATCAACAATATTTTAGATGTCAGTAATGCCCCTCGGGCTCATGAGCAATTATTGGTGAATATTTGTTGTAGCTGCGGATTCGTTAATGTGACGGACAAAACATTCTGTACTAAATGCAATAACAGTCTGGCAATATAGAACAATGGTAGAGGGGATTACATAAATGTCTGAAGAATTGCAAGCTATGTACCAGGATTTTAATATTTGTCGCCGTTGTGATGCAGTATTGCTGAAATCAGAAAAGGAATGCACCAAATGTGGTCATGAAGAATTTTTACCTTTTGAGGATCAAATTGCCAAGCTAGGGGCTGTCAGGGGCGGCCTGGGCTGTATCCTGGCAATTCTGGCCCTGGTCGTAGGGGGAATCAGCGGTGGACCGCTGGGAATTGTGGCGGCACTGCCTTTTTTTGGATTGGTCAAGCCATTAATACTAATGGCAACAATGCCAAAAAGACGCGAAAGATCCGCTATATGAATGAGGCGGTAAAGTTATTGAAGGAGCGGGCTCTCCAGCAGAAGTCCGAAATTATGGCCAACTATGATGCCGGTTCCCAACACTTTGCCAATGAGAACTTTTCAGAGGCCGTTAGCTTGTTTGAAAAGGGAATCAGTATTGGCGATACCAGCAAAATTTTACGCTATAAACTGGCTATCAGCTATTATAATACCGGACAATATGATCAGGCCTTACCAATACTGGAAGAATTGGTTGACGACACCCATTTCCCCCAGGCCAAGGAATTGTTGGCCAGAATAATTATTAAATTGGATATGGTCGGCCAGCGACTGGAACAATTGAAGTTGCTCAAAGGAGCTATGGAGAAAAAGGAAGCCCAGGATCATATTACCCTGGCCATCGCCGATTACTATTACTTAAACCAAGCTGATGCAGCCGGCGACATAGAGTTGATTGCCTCAGCCCTAAGCTTAAGACCCGCAGAACCCCGGTACCTGGAGATCCTGATCAACTATCATGCCAACCAGGGCAAGGTAGACGAAGTGATTAACCTGTGCTTGGATTTCCCCTGGGACTGCCATTCCCCGGAAACTGTATCCATTTGGGCCCAGACTTATAACAGCATCAGGGAAGTCAATGAAACGGCAATCAAGGTCTATGCCAGGGCTTTGCAGGATGACCCCGGGAAGACGGATATCCGGGTGGCTCTCGGCGAGGCTTTGATTAGCGGGGGAGCTTATGACCGGGCGCTGGAGGTTGTCACCGATGGGCTTGCCATTGAAGGGGAGATCAGGCTGCAGCACTTACTTGCTCTGATCTATTCATTAACCGACCAGATTGAATCTGCCATTGCCGCCTTTCAAAAGCTGATGAAAATGGATAATTTTGAGTCCTACATAGCAAAGTCTGTCATCTATAGACAGTTGAGCAACTGCTTTATGAGAATGAACAGGCTGGATTTAGCCTTAAGCCAACTGATACTGTCCGACAGGTCAAAAGCAACTTTAGAGCAACTGTACAGGCTTGGCGATCTGTTTTACCAAAAGGGCGATATAGAAAAAGCTCTTGCCTGTCTGGAAGAAATCTATGCTTCCGACGTCAATTTCAAGGACGTATCCCAGAAAATCAAGGAGTGGGAAAAGAGGATATAAGTTTGCTGCCTTATCCTGGCAGCCAAAAAGGCCAACTACTGTCTGCCGGTAGTTGGCCTTCTGCTTGGCGGTTTTAAATAATTAATAGGTAACAAAGTTCTGGGTGTAGTATTTTCCTGCTACACCGACTCCTAATGTTTTAAAGTCTTTGTTGAGGATGTTTTGCCGGTGGCCCGGGCTGTTCATCCAGCTTTCATGGGCATTGATGCTGTCCGACTGCCCGTAGGCGATGTTTTCCCCGGCAGTCCGGTAGTTGACGCCGGCTTTTTGCAGCCGGTCGCCCATGGTACCTGTGTTAGGGGAGGTATGAGAAAAGAAGTTATTGTCCAACATATCTTTGCTATGGGAGCGGGCAACGGCGGCAGCTTCCTCATTCCATTCCAGGGGGGATAATCCCCTTTGAACCCGGGCGCTGTTGGCCAGGTCGAAAATCTGCCGTTCATAGGCTTTGGCCACTGCCTCCTGCTGGGCTTGGGAAAGGCGGGGCTTTTCAGGCAATTTTTTGGTACCGGTATAAGT
>JAAZDD010000055.1 GCA_012512955.1 Clostridia bacterium | reverse complement strand
GTACCAGGTTTTCCGCCGCCTACCGGCTGGCCTGGCAGATCATCTCCGGCAGATTTACAGGGTTGACCGCTCCCAAAATCGTTGTTCATTGTACCGATGGAGATAATTTACCTAGCGATGAGGAAGAAGCTATATTCTGGCTGGAAAAATTGCTGGATTGCTGCCTCTTGGTGGGCTATGGGGAGGTCCGGGGCAGCAGCCGGGATAACTCCCGGATAGGGGCAAGGCAGAAGATTAATCATCCTGCTTTTGTGACCGTGAGGCTTGGGACCGGAAATGAGCTGTATGCCGCTTTACGGGCTCTGTTAGGAGGGAACTGAGGATGCTTTTTAAACGGGGGGAAATGGACAGCCGGATTGGGGCCATGCTGGAACTGGCCCAGAGGGAGGGCTTGGACGGTTATCCGGTAATTATTGAAGAATGTTCCCCGGAAACCTTGTATGGAATGGCTGCTGCCGGTGTCCCGGGACGATTTATTCATTGGAGTTTCGGTAAAAAGGCGGAGGCGCTGGTCCAGGGACACCGGTACGGGAGGCACCGCCTTTATGAGTTGGCCATTTACGGGGATCCCTGCTACGGGTTCCTGTCCGGGGAAACCACTTCCGGGGAAAAACTGTTGTTGATTGCCCATCTTATCGCCCACAGTGATTTCTTCAAAAACAATAGTTACTTTCAGGCAAATCCGCCGCCGGCTCCGGAGCTTTTTTCCCGTCGCGGGGAGGAAATAGAGGAATATGAAAAACGGTACGGCTCCCGGGAGGTGGAGTTATTTCTGGATGCGGTTCTATCCGTCAAAGAACTGTTTCAAGGGGCAGGTCCTTCCGAAAAGGACAGGGACCTGCTGGGATTTTTACAGGCTCATAGCCCTGTATTGGTTCCCTGGCAAAGAAGGGTCCTGGACATCATCAAAGAAGAAATGAAGTATTATTGGCCTCAGGTGGAGACGCGGATTTTAAATGAGGGCTGGGCTTCCTTTTGGCACAGGCGACTGTTGGCGGCCTGTTGTTTAACTGAGGGGGAGACCGTTGACGCCGCCAGGCTTCATGCCCAACTCTTGGCTCCCGGTCCGGCGGTTAATCCCTATCTCGCCGGCAAGTCCCTCCTGGAGCGGATTCTCCGGGAGGAAGGGATGGCGGCTCTTTTTGCCGTTCGTACTTTGCATAATGATTATTCTTTTGTCCGCCGTTATATGAAGGAAGATTTGCTGGAACAATTGGACATTTATCTTTACGACCCCAAAACGGGTACTTGTGTCAACCCCCGGGAAAACTGGGAACAGGTAAAAAAAACATGGCTCAGTTATCTGGAAAACGGAGGATACCCAACCATTTATATCGAAGATCCTAACTACCTGGGAGAGGGAGTCCTCTATCTGAGACATAGTTATCAAGGACTGTCATTAGACCGGGAACTGGCTCAAAAGACTTTGGAGTACGTGGAAAAACTTTGGGGAGCACCGGTGTTCTTGGAAACGGTTTTTGACGGGCAGCGTTGCATATTGCAGTCAAATTATTGCTAAAAGGTAGATCCTCTTGAAAGGAGTTAGTTATCTCTTTGTGGAAATATACATGTTAAAGCAAAATCATGGTGATTGCTACTGAACTAGGGGGAGGTTTACAAGTAAAGTGTACTGGAATGAAAAGTATGAGCGTCTGCCCAGAGAAGAACTGGAGGCTCTCCAACTGGAGAGACTGAAGCAGACGGTGGAGCGCTGCTATTACAATGTTCCTCATTACCGTAAAGCAATGCAGGAACTGAATGTGGAACCCGATGATATTCAGAGTCTGGTAGATCTTCAGAAACTGCCCTTTACGGTAAAAACCGATTTGAGAGACAATTATCCCTATGGCATGTTTGCCGTTCCATTGAGCGAAGTGGTGAGAATCCATTCTTCTTCGGGTACCACCGGTAAACCCACTGTTGTCGGTTATACCCGCAACGATTTGAATACCTGGTCGGAGCTGATGGCCCGTTCCCTGACCTGTGGCGGAGCGGCCAAAGGCGATGTGATCCATAATGCTTATGGCTATGGTCTTTTTACCGGCGGGTTGGGAGTTCATTACGGTGCTGAGCGGATCGGAGCATCAGTAATCCCTATTTCCGGCGGGAATACCAAACGCCAGATCATGATCATGAAGGACTACGGCAGCACTGTTTTGACCTGCACTCCTTCCTATGCTCTATTTATCGCCGAAGTAATGAGGGAAATGGGTTATAAAAAAGAAGATTTTCGCTTAAAATGCGGCATTTTCGGCGCCGAACCCTGGTCTGACAATATGCGCATGGAAATCGAAGAAAAACTGGGTATTTTGGCCTTAGATATTTACGGCTTAAGTGAAATTATCGGACCCGGCGTAGCGATGGAGTGCCCCGAAAAACAAGGGCTGCATATCTGGGAAGATCACTTCATTGCGGAGATTATCGATCCTGACACGGGAGAAGTACTGCCCCCCGGTACGCAAGGAGAACTGGTCATTACTTCCTTGACCAAGGATGCATTGCCCATGCTCCGTTATCGGACCAGGGATATTACCATGCTCATCGATGAGCCCTGCGCCTGCGGCCGGACCCACCGGCGGCTGTTCCGTTTCAGCGGTCGGAGCGATGATATGTTGATTATCAGAGGAGTAAACGTTTTTCCGTCTCAAATCGAAAGTGTTTTGCTGGAAATCGGGGCTACAGAACCTCATTATCAACTGATTGTTGATCGGCAAGGCACCATGGACACTCTGGAAGTCTGGGTGGAAGTATCTGCCGACAAATTTTCTGACGAAGTCAAGGCGTTGGAGAACCTGGAGAGAACCATCAGAGGGGCCATTGAAAGTACTTTAGGGGTGTCTGTCACGGTAAAGCTGGTGGAACCCAAAACTATTCCCCGGAGTGAAGGTAAGGCGAAGCGGGTAATTGACAAACGTCAGATCTAATTCAAAGGAGGGGCTGCCCATGAAAGTGAAGCAGATTTCGGTGGTTTTGGAGAACAAGTCGGGAAGACTCAATGCTGTCGCTAACCTGTTGGCAGCAAATGGGATCAATATCCGGGCCCTGTCAATTGCGGACACTTCTGCTTATGGTATCCTGAGGCTGATTGTCAATGATCCGGAACTGGCTTACAAGGTTTTACGGGAGGCTTCCTTCACTGTCAGTTTGACAGAGGTGATCGGAGTGGAAATGCCCGATGAACCGGGTGGCTTGGCCAGGGTGTTAAATATTTTGGATTGTCATGGCATCAATATTGAATACCTTTATGCTTTTGTCAGCAGTGTCCAGGGCAAAGCAATGGTTATTTTCCGGGTGGAAAATATAGAGGAAGCCATTGCCTGCCTGCAAAAAGAAAACATCAGAATTGTTGAGGGTGAGCTTCTGTATCAGATGTAAAGAGAATGGAGTGAAATAAATGGAGGAAATCAGCAAATTAACACGGCAAACATTAGCAAGAATCAAACCATACGTTCCCGGCAAGCCCATTGAAGAAGTCCAGCGGGAATATGGCCTGAAGGATGTGATTAAATTGGCCTCCAATGAGAATCCTTTAGGTCCTTCCCCAAAAGCCCAGGAAGCACTGGCCCTTAATCTCGGCAAAGTGAACATCTATCCTGACGGATCCTGTTATCATCTCAAAGAAGACTTAGCCCGTCATGTTGGGTTGGATCCTGACAACCTCATCATCGGCAACGGTTCCGATGAAGTCCTGAAGCTTTTGAGTGAGACCTTCATCAATGAAGGAGATGAGGCGATAATGGCCGATCCGTCTTTTTCCGAGTATGATTTTTGTGTCACTTTAATGGGTGGCAACATGGTGAAGGTCCCGGTCAATGAGAAGTTTGCCCTGGATCTTGAGGCTATGGCTGCTGCCATCAACGAAAAGACCAAGCTGGTCTTTGTCTGCAATCCCAACAATCCTACAGGAGCCGTTGTCTCCGGTGCCGAACTTGATGCTTTTCTGGCTAAAGTGCCGGAAAATGTAGTGGTGGTTTTCGACGAAGCCTATTTCGAGTATGTGGATGATCCAGGCTACCGGTCGGGATTGGACTACCTGAAAGAAGGGCGCGGTAATGTGGTCGTTCTAAGAACCTTTTCCAAAATTTACGGTTTGTCAGGTTTGCGGGTAGGGTATGGCATGGCCCAGCCTGAGCTGATCAGGTGGATCAGCCGGACCAGGGAACCCTTCAATGTTAACTCTTTAGCCCAATTAGGGGCAAGGGCGGCCCTTACGGATCAGGAATTCCTGACCAAAAGCCGTCATGTGAACAACGAGGGCAAGGCCTACCTGTATCAGGAATTTCAGGCCAGAAATCTCAAATATGTACCGACCAATGCCAACTTTATCTTTGTTGATTTGGGAGTGGATTCCAAGAAAGCTTTTGAGTCCATGCTGCGGCAAGGGGTAATTATCCGGACCGGCGATATTTTCGGTTATCCTACCTTTATCCGGGTTACCGTCGGTACGGAGGCGGAAAACAGGCGTTTTATTGCCGCTTTGGACCAGACATTAAAAGAGCTTCGCTGATAGCGAGGCTCTTTTAATGTCTTAAATTCCCAACAACTGCCTGATGCGCTTGGCCTGGGCCCGGCTTACCGGCACTTCGCTCTTCTCTGCATCATCGACTATGAGAATGAGAGTACCATTATAAAGTGGGATTACCTCTTTTGTTCTCTTGATGTTGACCAGGTAGGAGCGGTGGCAACGATAAAAACGTTTCGGGTCCAGCCTTTGCTCCAGTTCTTTCAGGGTGAAGCGGGTCAAATATTTATCCTTGGCGGTTTTGATAAAAGTATAATCGTTGCTGGCATGAACATAGATGATGTTTTCCTCATCCAACAGGATAGTCTTACCCTGATATTCCACCGGTATCAGTCCCAGGTTACCGGGCCCGGTTTTTCGTTCTGCTTCCTGAGGCTTGGGAGCAGTTGCTTTCAGACTGATGATTTCCCGGATTTTTTGAATGGTTTTGGCCAACCGCTTCGAATCAATGGGCTTCAATAAATAATCCACCGCATCAACGCTAAAAGCATCCAAGGCGAATTCTTCGTGGGCGGTAATAAAGACGACACAAGGGGACTTACCGGTGTCGCGAATGTGCTTCGCCAATTCCAATCCGGTAAACCCCGGCATATCAATATCCAAAAAAAGGACAGCATAATCCAAGGCCGCCACCAGTTCCAGAGCCTCGTAGGCATTAGTTGCTTCCCCAACCACTTGAATGTCCTGATGTTGCTCCAATAAGTAGCGTAGTTCTTTACGAGCGGGATATTCATCATCTACAATTAGTGCTTTTAATGGCATATTATCACAACCTACTTTCAGTTCTTACAAAGTAATACTTTGACGGGGGACGAGAGAATCCTTTTTGCCTTGGCGGAAAAAATAAATCATTCCCCCAATATTAAAAAAATAGTAATATTTGCCTCCTTTACATTATATCCTTTATTAGTAACAAAATAAGGTAAAGGAGGAAAGAAACTTGAAACCTGCATCAGTTCGTCACGTTGCCGTAATGGTTATCTTCGCGATGACTGTTATGCTCCTGTTGACCGGTTGTGGCGCCATGGATACCTTATCCACCATTAAAGAACGGTTCAACAATGATCAGCGACAGGTGGAATTGCCGGTAGAACCGCTTCCTGAAGAATTTTTCCCGCCCATGGAGGAGACTAGCCTAACCGGAGACGTGGTGGAAGTCACCTTATATTTTGCTGACGGTTACGGGCAGTCTTTAGTGGCGGAAAGCCGCTTAATTCCCAAAACAGTGGGGATAGCCAGGGCGACAATCAATGAATTGCTGTCAGGCCCTTCGCCGGAGTCCGGTTTGCTGCCTACCGTTCCTTACGGTACCAAATTGAAAGATATTAATGTTAAAGAAGACGGCCTGGTGATCGTTGATTTCAGCTCAGAACTGATTGATAATCATGCCGGTGGTGATTTAGGGGAAACCCTGACGGTCTATTCCATCGTCAATACCTTAACACAGTTTCCTACTGTAGATAGGGTACAGTTTCTGGTAGAGGGTCAAATAGTGGAGACCATCGCCGGGGCTGTCAGCCTAAGCCAGGAAATCTATCCGGACAGTAGTCTGGTTATGACAGGAAATTATAGTTATCAATAGGAGCGCCTTTACAGAGGTTGGGAGTAATTTGCTACCCAGCCTTTTTTGTTTTTTCGCCGCTGTGGGAACAATTACCTCCATTTCTTCGTCAAATCAGCAAAGGAAAATAGACAAAGTTCTAGAATATCTGTTAAATGTAGACAGATTTTGACCGGGAAAGGAGGTGAGGAGGATTAAAAGAGTCGCGTGGATTGTCTTATTATGCCTGTTGGTGGCTTGGACAGGCATGGCCTGGGCAGCGGAAACGGGCACAGGCATCGTTACAGGAAAACTGGTGAATGTCAGATCTATTCCTTCAACCTCTGGAAAGATTGTGGCCCAACTACCGAAAGGCGACCAAGTGTCCGTACTGGGAACGGAAGAAGGTTGGTACCAGGTCCGGACCAAAGCCGGCCAACAAGGTTGGATCGCCGATTACCTGTTGGATGTTCAATGGGCGCCCGAGCCCGCAAAGGAGGAGACCGTTGCTAAGGAGCCGGTGAAAATCAAACTGGATAACCGTTTGGTTGAGTTGGATACGCCACCTTACATAGACAGCCAGAACCGGACGATGGTACCGATTCGTTTTGTTGCAACTGAGTTGGGTTCTCAAGTGTTTTGGGATGCTGAGGAGCGTTTGGTGACTATTACCGGCCAAGGCCGGATTATCCAGCTTTGGATTGGACATGCTGTAGCGAAGGTGAACGGGGCAGACACTGTTTTGGATACCACTCCGGTAGTGAAAGACGGGAGAACGATGGTTCCCTTACGGTTTGTAGGGGACAGCCTGGGAGTACAGGTAGGCTGGGACGGCCCGTCACGGACGGTAGTCCTGACCAGCCCACAGCCTAAACAGGAAGAAACGCCTCCTGTTAACGACGGGGTGCCCCGGGTGGCCTTAGTTACCGGTTCCGTAGTCAATGTACGAACCGGTCCGGGAACTGAGTATCCTTTGGTAACGCAGGTTAAACAAGGGGATGCAGTACCCATCTTGGGGGAATCTGATGATTGGTACCGGATCCAAACTAAAGACGGCTATCAGGGTTGGGTAGCTAATTGGTTAGTAGCAGTAAGAACCGATTCCGGTACCTCTTCCCGCAGCCCTGAACCCGGGGAACGTCCCAGGCCGAGTACACCTGTTTATACAGGCCCCAATTGGTTAACTGATATAACTGTTCGGGACCTGGAGGATGAACTGGAAGTAGTGATGTGGGGAGAGCATCCTCTGAATTATTCTTTGATGACTCTGGGCAATCCTCAACGGGTAGTCGTTGATTTCTACAATACCACTCTGGATCTGGACTGGGACAGTGAAATGCGCTCACTTTCCGATAACCAATTGGCAGCGGCGATAAGGGTAGGCCAGTTTACCCAGAATCAGGCCAGGGTTGTGGTGGACTTGAAAACGGTGGTAAGCGCCAATGTCAGTCCCAGCGCGGACGGGAACCAATTAACCCTGACCCTTAAGCCCCCATCCATCAAAGGTAAGGTGATCGTCATCGATCCCGGTCATGGCAGTATTCAGCCGGGCGGGTGGGCCGATCCGGGGGCTGTGGGCAGTACCGGATTACATGAGAGAGATGTAAACACGGATATTGCCTGGAAACTGGCAGGTATACTGGAAAGGGAAGGGGCCACCGTCATTATGACCAGAACCGGGGACAGTACCAATTTGGATTTGGCAGGTAGGGCCCGTATCGCCAATGAGAATAACGCTGACCTTTTCATCAGTATTCATTGCAATTCCTCTACCAACCCTTCCATTGCCGGTACCTCCACTTATTATTATGCGCCCTGGAACAGTTCCCTGGGGGCACAAAGGGCCAGTCGCCAGCGGCTGGCCGGTCTGGTGCAGCAGGAACTGGTCAGCAAGCTTGGACGCCGGGATATCGGCATTTTGGAGGCCAATTTTGTAGTACTCAGGGAAACGGCTATGCCTTCCATTCTGGTGGAAACAGCTTTTATTTCCAACCGGGAGGAAGAACAACTATTGGCCACTGAAGAATTCAGGGCCAGAGCGGCAGAAGGAATTGCCAATGGGATTATCCGGTATTTTGCAGAACAATAAGCTCATTTGACCCGCCCTCGGGGGCGGGTTTTGTGTTTTCCGGCTTAGCGGCTTTTCTCTTTTAAGCAGTAAATATTTGGAGTGACTTGTTGCTTTAGGTGATAGAGATTGCTAAAATGGGGTAGGATTACGTAGGAAAGGGAAATCTTGTAATGTGGGAATTATTGTTGGGTTATTTTTTTATTTTTGCTGCCCGGGTCGCTGACGTCAGTTGCGCCACTTTGAGGATGCTCCTTTTAGTCCGGGGTAAACGTTTTCTGGCTGCCGGTATTGGTTTCTTGGAGGCCACTCTCTTTGTAATCATCTTGAGTTTTGTAGTGGAACGGATCACCGATCCCGTCAGTGTTGTTGTTTACGGGCTGGGTTTTGCTACCGGAAATATTGTAGGCAGCCTCCTTGAAGAACGGTTGGCCATCGGATATACTACAGTTCAAGTCATTACCTTGGCTAAGCCTCTGGAGTTAGCGGAAACTTTGCGGGAGGCAGACTTCGGCGTGACCATTGTGGAAGGCCAAGGCCGGGAAGGGATGCACCCGATGCTGCATATTATTCTCCGGCGCAGAAGGCTAAATGAACTGATGACTATCATTGATAAATGGGATGACAAAGCTTTTATTACCGTCCTGGAAACCAGAGCAACCTTGGGTGGCGTAGGGATGGCCGGGATTCGCCATAAGGCGAAATAGGATTAGGAGGTAGACAATTGGAGACAAGGGTAGACGGACGCTTCTGGGATGAACTTCGTCCAGTAACCATAGTGCGGAATTTTATCAAACCGGCAGAAGGCTCGGTATTGATCTCCGTTGGGGATACAAAAGTGATTTGTACTGCCACCGTAGAGGAAAAAGTACCTCCTTTTTTAAAAGGAACCAATAAGGGCTGGGTGACGGCGGAATACTCCATGCTGCCCAGGGCAACCCCGCAGCGAACGGTACGGGAAGCGGCCAAAGGGCGGCTGGGTGGACGTACCATGGAGATCCAGCGTTTGGTGGGCCGTTCTCTCCGGGCGGTGGTGGATCAGGAAGCTTTAGGGGAAAGGACCATCTGGATCGATTGCGATGTGATCCAGGCCGACGGAGGGACCAGAACAGCTGCCATTACCGGGGGATTTGTGGCTTTGGTAGATGCCTGTCGCCACCTGCTTGCTACCGAAACCATTGACAAAATGCCCCTTAAGGATTATTTGGCGGCAGTGAGTGTGGGAAAAATTGGGGAAATGCTGTGCCTGGACCTGTGTTTCCGGGAGGACTCCCAGGCAGAAGTGGACATGAACGTGGTGATGACCGGGCAGGGAAGGCTCATAGAAGTCCAGGGCACAGCTGAAGGCAGCCCCTTTAGCCGTAAAGAGCTGGATCAGTTGCTGGACCTGGCGGAAAAAGGGATACAGGAATTAATTTCTGTGCAAAAAGATGCACTGGGACCATTTGCCATAGGGGTTGGAACGGAAGAATGAAGAAGCTGATACTGGCAACCCATAACCGGGGTAAGGTAAAAGAGTTGCAGGAGCTGCTGGGGGCCCTGCCGGTGGAGGTTTTCTCCCTTCATGATTTTCCCGAGTTGGGGGAGATTCCCGAAACAGGCAGCACTTTTAAAGAAAACGCTTACATTAAGGCTCAGACTGTCTTTACTTATACCGGCTTACCGGTCATTGCCGATGATTCCGGTTTGGAAGTAGATGCTTTGGGTGGTGCACCGGGGGTCTATTCGGCCCGGTATGCCGGTGAAGGGGCTGCCGATGAGGATAACAACCGGAAGCTGTTGGAAGCATTGTCCCAGGTGTCTCCTTCCGGGAGAGGGGCTCAATTCCGCTCGGTGATCTGCGCCATTTTTGGACCCGGGCAAGAGCAATATGCGGAGGGCATCTGCCGGGGACGGATTGGCTTTGAGGCAAGGGGTAACAATGGCTTTGGCTATGATCCTTTGTTTTTGGTGGAACCGGATTTTGAAAGGACCATGGCCGAACTGTCCCTGGAGGAGAAAAACGCGGTCAGCCACCGGGGTAGGGCTCTTAGAAACTTGAAACCTCTTTTGCTGGAGTTTTTAAAGGGGGATACATAGTGATCCGTTTAGGTATTCTCAGTGATACTCACCGGGAGCTGGGAGCCGGGGCAAGGGCAATCAAGCAGATGGGCAGTATTGATTGTTTGTTGCACGGCGGAGATCATTATGGCGATGCCAGGGAGTTGGCAAGGTTGACAAAAGTGCCGGTGGAAGCGGTGAACGGCAATTGTGATTGGTTTAGCATTGGTGGGCCTGAGGAACTGGTGCTCCAATTCGAAAAAGTGAGAATTCTATTAACTCACGGGCACCGCTACCGGGTGAAATCGGGCTACGAATTGCTCCTGGAAAGGGCCTTACAATTAGGGGTTACAGCAGCAGTCTTCGGCCATACCCACCAGGCTTGTCTACGCTGGGAAAAAGGAGTTCTGCTGTTTAATCCCGGCAGCCCGGCTTCACCGAGAGGCGGAAAACCGACTTTCGGTATTTTGACCGTTGATGGTGATACAGTTAACGGTGAATTGCTGGAGTTGAACACGGATTGAACATTTGCAACACAAAGCCAGGTAACCCGAAAGCTACCTGGCTTTGTGCTGTAAAATATGGAGGTGATACTTAGGCTTTAGGGAGTTTACCTTCCTTCCAGGAGTTGATGGCATCTTTCACGGTTCCTGCAACACCGTTATAGCCTTCGATGCCGGCTGCTTGCAGAGTCTTTAATGCTTTTGGTCCCAAATGCCCGGTTAACACCACCCGGCAATTATGTTTGGTAACCAGTTCCGCAGTTTTGATACCTGCACCCTGGGTCAAAGCCAGATTGGCGCTATTATCGATACTCTCCACTGATTGAGTTTCCGTATCATAGATCACCAACCATTTAGCCCTGCCGAACTTGGGATCCACCGGGGCTGACAATCCCTTTTCCTGTGCAGAGACAGCTATTTTCATCTATTCCTCCCTCCTCGTTTCCATAGACGTCTCAAGTAATCTTCGATAGCCAGGTGCAATGCGGAGGTTCCTAAATTGGAACAGTGAACTTTTTCTTCAGGCAGGATGCCGATGGCATCTAAAACATCTTCATCAGTAAGGGCCAATCCTTCAGTAATTGTCTTGCCGCAGGCCAGTTCAGTCATGATGCTGGCGGTGGCAATAGCAGCCGGACAGCCCTGCACTAAGAAGTTCACTTTTTCCAGCTTTCCATCTTTGACTTTAATGTAGCCCCGGATAAAATCTCCGCAACTGGGATCTCCCATCTGGCCAATGCCGTCGGCATCCGGTAACTCACCTAAATTGCGTGGATTGACAAAATGCTCAATTATTGTGTCGGTATACATAAAAACCACCTCTAAAGCAGTGACAAGCTGATGGAATGCTGTTTTCTAACATCATTATAAGCGTAGTAATGAGCATATGTCAATAATAACATTTAAGTTAATTCATCATTAATTAAAATAATAGATAAAAAATTGTTTATAGATAAATTATAAAAATGTATTGACATGGAAGGCCAAAAGAGATACGATAAATGTGAGAATAATGGACATATGGTCATAATTAAATTTGGAAAGGAGGTGAGATGATGCCGAGAGGAGACAGAAGTGGACCGGCCGGTTTGGGCCCTATGACCGGCAGAGCTGCCGGCTATTGTGCCGGTTTTCCGATGCCCGGATTTCTAAATTCCTTTATTGGAAGACTTAGAGGTAAGTGGGGCGGTTATGGTCCCTGGGGCTGTGGACGCGGTGGCGGCATGGGCTGGAGACGGGCAGGTTTTTTCGGTCCGGTAGGCTATCCGGGACCCGTTAGCCCTTACGCCGGTATGGGATACGACACGGCGGCGGAGGCGGCTGCCTTGTCCCGGGAAGCGGAATTTTTGAAACAGCAATTAGGAGCAATTGAATCAAGACTGGAGCAACTGGAAAAGGAAAAGAAAGAAAGTCCTGGCGAAAGCCAAGACTAAGCAAGGGCTGCTGAGTGGAGGTTGCAGCTCCGCTCAGCCTTGTTTTTTAGTTTAGTGGTGCTTATTAAAATTATATCATCTTTGGATAACAAGGCAAAGGCATATTTCGCATTAATGTTAAGCCGAGAAGAAAGGATGATGCCTGTGGCCAGACCCCCCAAATGGCGATACGTCCGGTTCATACCCGATGCTACCTATTTTAAGCCGGTAGGAGTGCCGTTGAAGGAGCTGGAAGAAGTTGTGCTGGCCGTAGAAGAACTGGAAGCCCTGCGCTTGAAAGATATTGAAGGCTTGGAACAAGAAGAATGTGCTGAAAAAATGAACGTTTCCCGGCCCACTTTCGTCAGGGTTATTAATACGGCCCGCCGGAAGGTGGCGGAAGCCCTGGTTAAAGGCTATGCTATCCGGATTGAAGGCGGTAATTACCAAATTGTAGGCACGGTAAGGTGCGGCAGGTGTGGTCATGAATGGCATCAACCGGAAACCGGCATTGAATTGGCCTGTCCAAAATGCCTGAACCCTGAGCAAGGACGGGGCGGACATAGGAAAGGGTGGCGCCACCGCGGTAACAAGTTAGGTTAATATACCATGGGAAATAAAATCAATTAAGTCTAGGGAAGGAAGAGTATACCTATAGATCATAGTCTGGCTGAAGCTTGCGATAAAGGTGCTATTGAAGACTACGAAAACGAACACGTTTCGGATATGGCCGGATGGGTAACCGGCCTCGAACAGGCAATGTAAAGGGTTTTAATATGAAAAGGGCCAGTCTTTAATTGGTGGTGAGAGAATGATTGTTGCAGTCGCCAGTGGGAAAGGCGGTACCGGCAAAACTACCCTGGCAAGCAATTTAGCCTGGTCTTTAAAGGAGACTAAGAAGGTGCAAGTATTGGATTGTGATGTAGATGAACCCAATTTGCATTTATTCTTAAATCCGGACCTGAAGGTCAATGAGACCGTCAGCATTAAAGTACCTACTGTGAATGAAAGTCGCTGTGATTATTGCGGTAAATGTGCGGATATTTGCCAATACGGGGCGATCACAGTATTGGGAAAGCAGGTGTTGCTGTTTCCCGAGTTATGCCATGGCTGCGGTGGGTGTACCCTTTTATGCCCGCAAAAAGCCATTTCAGAGATTGATAAACCTGTTGGTGAGATAGAAACGGGAACAGCCGGGGGACTGGCTGTTGTCCAGGGAAGAATGGCCGTAGGGGAAGTGATGGCCCCAGCCGTTATCAAGGGAGTTAAAGAAAAAATAAAGCCCCTGGGAACGGTTATCATTGATGCTCCTCCGGGAACATCCTGTTCAGCGGTGGCTGCCTGTACGGGCGTGGATTATTGTATCCTGGTGACCGAGCCCACTCCTTTCGGACTTCACGATTTGAAGCTGGCAGTTGATATGTTGGAAAAGCTGGAAGTGCCCAGGGGTGTAGTTATAAATCGCTGGACCGGTGTCGATCTGGTTGGCTTGGAAGCTTATTGCAAAGAAAAAGAGATTCCCATTTTACTGCGGATTCCTTTTGACCGCAGGATAGCACAAGCCTATGCTCAAGGGCGGCTGTTAGTGGAAGTGCTACCCGAATGGCAATCCCGATTACAGCGGTTATGGGAAAGTGTGGAGGGAGGCTTGTGCAGTGAAAGAACTTGTAGTAATCAGCGGTAAAGGCGGGACAGGAAAGACTTCTGTAGTGGGGTCATTTGCTGCATTGGCCGGTAATGCGCTTTTGGCCGATTGTGATGTGGATGCCTCTGATTTGCATTTGCTGTTGCACCCGGATATCAAAGACCGGCATGATTTCCTGGGCATGAAAAAAGCGGTGATTGATCCGGGCCTCTGTAGTCGGTGTGGTACTTGTGAAGACATTTGCCGCTTTGATGCTATAAAAGGGTTTCGCGTCAATCCCTTAAGTTGTGAAGGATGCGCAGTGTGTTACCATGTCTGTCCCCACCGGGCCGTCCAAATGGTTGAACATGTTTGCGGTCAATGGTTTTCCGCCGACACCCTTTACGGGCCTTTAATCTATGCCCGTTTAGGGGTGGGGGAGGAAAACTCCGGCAAATTGGTAGCAGAAGTACGAAAACAGACCAAAGAGTTGGCCAGGAGTTTAAAGAAGGAGTTAATTATCATCGACGGTCCTCCGGGCATCGGTTGCCCGGTGATTGCCACCATAGCAGGTGTTGATTTAGTGTTGGTAGTTACGGAGCCGACGGTGGCAGGTTTACATGACCTGATACGGATTCTTGAACTGACAAATCATTTTCAGGTGCCGGCAGTAGTCTGTATCAATAAATGGGACTTGGCTGTGAATAAAAGTGATGCAATAGAGGCTTATTGCCGGGAACAGAAGGTTGAAGTCATTGGCAGGATACCTTTTGATTACCGGATGACGGAAGCGATTATACAAGGAATACCTCCTGTAGAATTTAGCTCCGGAGGTGCTCCGGCAGCTATTCAGGACATTTGGAAAGAACTGCAAAAGCGCCTGCAAGTATAAATTTGAAAGGGACATCAGTGCTTGTCCCTTTTTCATGATCAATTGGAAGGTAAAAAAAGGGCAGAATCCCCTTGCAAGACAGCCTTTCAGGTGGTATAATTGCTTCTGTGCTCAGGATTATTTCATCTACAAGTAATCCTGATTCCGGCGAGCAAACAGGCAAAAAATTACTTTGACCTATGTAACATTTTTGGGTATACTATATATGCTCCGTTTGCCAAAGGCACATGCGGGTGTAGCTCAATGGTAGAGCGCTGGCCTTCCAAGCCAGTTACGTGGTTTCGATTCCCATCACCCGCTCCATTAAAAATGCGCCTGTAGCTCAGCTGGATAGAGCAACGGACTTCTAATCCGTAGGCCGCAGGTGCGAATCCTGCCAGGCGTGCCATTTGTTTATTCGTGGTGGGTGTAGCTC
>JAAZDD010000054.1 GCA_012512955.1 Clostridia bacterium | reverse complement strand
TGTCCTGGCCACCCCGGGCCAGGTCCTGGGAGGATGGCAGTTCTACCGGGGAGCTTATCATGCCCTAAAGAGCGGCAGTGCCAACATGGATGTACTGGTAGCCATGGGAACTACTGCCGCTTACGGCTACAGCCTTTACCATACTTTTATCACTGCCGGTCCCCTTTATTACGAGGCAGCTGCCGTGGTTATCACCCTGGTGCTCCTGGGCAAAATGCTGGAAAATGTCGCCAAGGGTAAAACCTCCGAGGCCATTAAATCCCTGATGAGTCTAAGGCCCAATACGGCCAGGGTAGAGCGGGAAGGAACGGAACAGGAAATTCCCCTGGAAGAGGTCCAGGTGGGAGACATCATCATCGTCCGCCCGGGAGAAAGGGTTCCTGTAGACGGGACCATCGTGGAAGGACAGACCACCATTGATGAATCCATGCTGACCGGGGAGAGCATTCCGGTGGAAAAAACCGTGGGAGACCAGGTCACCGGCGCCACCATCAACAAATTCGGTGCTTTTAAATTCCAGGCCACTAAAGTGGGGAACGCCACCGCCTTAAGCCAGATTATCCGGATTGTGGAGGAAGCCCAGGGCTCCAAGGCCCCCATCCAAAGGATGGCTGACGTGATCTCCGCCTATTTTGTGCCGGCGGTAGTGGTTATTGCCCTGCTGACTTTCTTAGGTTGGTATTTCCTCGGGGATCCCGGGAATACGGCCCAAGCGGTGAAGAGCTTTGTGGCGGTCCTGGTTATCGCCTGTCCCTGTGCTTTAGGCTTGGCTACTCCTACTTCCATTATGGTGGGAACCGGCCAGGGTGCCAGGCAGGGGATACTCATCCGGGGCGGGGAACACCTGGAAAAGGCCCACGCCATCAATACGGTGCTGTTGGATAAAACAGGCACCATCACCAAAGGAAAGCCGGAGGTGACCGATGTCATCAGTTTGACGGACCGGGACCCGGGAGAAATACTCCGGCTGGCTGCTTCGGTGGAAAAGCTGTCGGAACATCCCCTGGCCCAGGCCATCGTGGAAAAAGCCCTTGAGGAAAACATCCAACCGGTTTCCCCCAAGGACTTCCGGGCCCTGCCCGGCTTCGGGGTGGAAGCAACCCTGGAGACGGGAAAGGTGTTCATCGGCAACTGGAAACTGATGGAGCAGGCAGGGATCTCCCCCGCTCCGGGTAAAGAAACCCTGGCCAGGCTGGAACAGGAAGGGAAAACCGCCATGCTGGTGGCTTTGGATCAGGAATTGATCGGTGTCATTGCCGTGGCTGATGCCATCAAGGAAACTTCCCGGATTGCCGTGGCCAAAATGCAGGAAATGGGTATTGAAGTTTATATGCTTACCGGGGACAACCGGACTACTGCCGAAGCCATTGCCAAAGAAGTGGGTATTAAGCATGTCCTGGCGGAAGTGCTGCCGGAACACAAGGCACAGGAGGTGGAGAAGCTGAAACAGGCGGGCAAAATCGTGGCCATGGTGGGGGACGGGATCAATGATGCCCCGGCCCTGGCGGCAGCCGATATCGGCATTGCCATCGGCACCGGCACCGATGTGGCTATGGAAACGGCCCAAATTACCTTAATGAGGGGAGATTTGCGGGGGGTTGCCGCCAGCATTGCTTTAAGCAAGGCCACCATCAGGAATATTAAGCAAAACCTGTTTTGGGCTTTTATTTATAATACCCTGGGTATTCCCCTGGCTGCTTTCGGGCTTTTGTCCCCGGTGATTGCCGGGGGAGCCACGGCCATGAGTTCCGTTTCTGTGGTCTCCAATGCTTTAAGGCTGAGACGCTATAATCCTTTTCAGATTTTCGACTCCTAGAAAATCGGTTTATTGCAGGAATATGATAAAATAACAGCGAATACCTTTCTCAAGATTCACTTGGAGGGGGGAGCATGATGGCCGGCAACAATACGGAGCCCTTGTTGCAGACTTTCTGGTTGCCAAGAAACAGTCAGGAGGAAGCCTCAGGAACTTTTTTAGGTTGGATTCTATTTGGTGCGGTTACCCTATTCGTCATTTTCCTTGTAATCACCTTCGGCTAAAAAGAAACCACCGAACGCCCGGTGGTTTCTTTATGTGGACTATGTAATAAGGCCGGCAGGTTTGCGGAGCGGGCGTTGGGCCACAGCCGTCGGCAGCTTGCTGCCGGAAACGGCGTAGGCACTCCGCCGTAGCGGAGCAAACCTGCCGGCCTTACGCATTCCGCCAAAAGGATCCTTAATCGTGATCGTCAGTCTGAAGCCACCGCTCGTTCAGTGGTTGCCGGTTGCTTGTTCCAAAGGATTTTGGCCGCTTTGGCCAGTTCCGGATCAAATTGGGTGCCGGCGTGTTTCAGGATTACTTCTGCGGCTTCCTCAAAGGTGCGGTTCCGCTGGTAAGAACGATTGGAAGTCATGGCATCAAAGGCATCGGCCACGGAAAGAATCCGGGCTCCTAAGG
>JAAZDD010000053.1 GCA_012512955.1 Clostridia bacterium | reverse complement strand
TTAAAGGACAGGGGAAAATTGAAACTGGACCGGCAGCAGCTCAGGGATCACTTGCTTCAGGAACTGGAACAACAACAGTTTGAAGGCTATCTTGTAGTCCAGGATACCGGTGAAAGGTCCACAAGACTGCCTGTAGAGGCATTAAATAACCCTGACGAAACCGTCATGGAACGGCATTTCCCGGGTATGTGGTGCCGGGTAGGTAAAGGCCATGGTGATGCCAAGGGAGTCCGGTTGGAAAAAGGCGGAGAAACAAAAGAGCCGGAAGCAGGACGGCAGGAAAGGGGACCACATCATATGCGACATGGGCGAGGAAGAATGAGCAATCCTGTCACTCCTCCTTAAAAAGCAATGGCAAGCGCCTACTTAAACCCTGAAAGACTTGATCAGTAAAAGATAACCAAGCCCGGCAGTAGACCAGAGCAAAGCCGGTAGTTAGCAGCGCAGCGGTAAGCGTAGAAGTTCCCTGGGTTAGCCCGTTTAGGACGGGAATGCCTAAAATCCAAGTTAGGACCCAGATCCCTAATACTAAGGTGACACTGGCCATTAGCCAGGCGTAATGACGTTTAGGATAGTTGCAATAAGCCCAACCGGTCCATAAGCCTAACGGGCCGTCAAACAATAGTAATGCAGGGATCTGTTTTGGGGTAAAAAACAGCAGCAGAAAACCTGTACAAAAAGTAGCGGCGGCACCGTATTTGGGCTTTACAGTAGTGGCCATGGCAATCACTAAAGTGGCAAAATGGGAGAGAAATCCTCCCAGCAAGGGAAGATAGAGGCTGCTTGCTTGGAGAATGACCGCCAGGGCAGTCAATTGCCCTATGAAAGCTATTTGCTTGGCGGTTGAATTCCGGCTGCTTTCCATAATAAACATCCTTCCGGCCTAGAGCCAATCCTTCCTTATACTCTACGCCGGCAGGGTGGCAGTAGTTACAAATGCATTTTAATGAACTCTTTTAGTTGGGCCAAATCGGCATAATAAAGAGGCTGGATTTTCCGGTTGTAGATGATAGCCGCCGGGTGAAACAGGGGGAAAACCCACGCCTGGTATTGTTCGCTGAAAAAAGGCCTGCCGTGGTAATCTTTCATGGCAATGTTTTTTCCCAAAAGCCTGCCTAGGGGTACCGTGCCCAAAGTGGCGATAATCTTTGGGGATACCAGTTTGAGCTCTTGCTCCAACCAGTGACTGCAGGCCTTAATCTCCGATGCTTTGGGGCGCCGGTTAGAATACGGTCCGTAGCGTCCCCGTGGGGAGGGTTTGGTAGGCCAGCATTTGACGGTGTTAGTTAAATAGATCTCCTGTCTCCCTATATCAATAAACTGCAGGAATTCCTCAAGATGTTGTCCTGCCTCACCGGTAAAAGCTTGTCCCGAAACCATGTCTTCATGCCCTCCGGGAGCTTCACCTAAAAGCATTAATGGGGCTGTGAGGCTACCTTGCCCGGTGATGACCTGGGTACGGGTGGTCCAAAGAGGGCAGTGGGTGCATTGGGATACCTGCCGGTTTAATTGCTCTATAGATATTGCGCCGGTTTCAATCAATTTGCTCATCCTTAACCAAATATTTTTTATATCATTTCCACGGCAATTTACGAAAAACCTTTCTTCAATTCAAATAAGGAACTCATTCATTATGACGACTTAAAAGGCCGGGGTTACCGGCCTTTAAGTGTTTTGACTAGTCTACGGAGAAGATAAGTAGGATCAGGATTAAGAATACGGCAAACGCCAGTTGGTTACCGAAGAAACCAGAACCCATAGCCTATCCCCCTTTCCGATGTGATTGGAGTAATTAAGTATGTTAAGGTTGTTAGCCATCAATAGAAAATATTAACTAATGTTCCTCCTTTCAGCTGATCTGCTATATATTATGGGAGGTTGATGAAATGGTTACAGTGGAGAGGGGGCTTCGCAGGTAAAACAAAGAAGACCGGACAGAATTCCGGTCTTTTTTGCCTTTTCCTTACCATTAATA
>JAAZDD010000052.1 GCA_012512955.1 Clostridia bacterium | reverse complement strand
GACCGGGGGATTTTGGTTTGCGGCACCGGCATCGGCATCGGTATTGCCGCCAACAAAGTGCCCGGCATCCGGGCCGCCCTGTGCCATGATACTTTTTCCGCCCAGGCTTCCCGGGAGCACAATGACGCCAACATCCTCACCCTGGGGGAAAGGGTGGTGGGTTCCGGGCTGGCCCTGGAGATTGTGGCTACCTGGCTGAAAAGCGAGTTCGCCGGCGGCAGGCACGCCCGCCGGGTGAACAAGATCACCGCTATTGAGGAGCAGTACTGCAAGGGCCTGACTCCCCAAGAGGACAAGCCCGTCGATCTGACCCGGATCGCCCTGGAGTTGAAACAAGCCTTGACCGGTCTTTTTGCCGTCGCTGATTTTAAGGAACAGCAGATCCTGGTGGTCGGGTGCAGCACCAGTGAAATAGCCGGACACCGGATCGGTTCCGCCGGCAGCCGGGAAATTGCCGATACCCTGTTTCAGGAGCTCTACCCGGCGACGGAAGAAAAAGGCCTTTACTTGGCTGGCCAATGCTGTGAGCACCTGAACCGGGCGTTGGTGGTGGAAGAGGAATGCGCCCGCCATTACGGCCTGGAGATGGTCACTGTAGTCCCCCACCGGACGGCAGGGGGTGCCCTGGCGGAAGCAGCCATGGATCATTTCCGCCGGCCGGTGGTGGTGGAAACAATCCGGGCCCATGGGGGCTTGGATATCGGCGATACTTTCATCGGGATGCATTTGCGGCCGGTGGCGGTCCCTGTCCGTCTCCCCGTGAAGCAGATCGGACAAGCCCATTTGACGGTGGCCAGGACCCGCCCCAAACTCATTGGCGGTGAAAGGGCCAAATACTGCCGGTGAGGGGGAGGGAGATGCGACCTACCTGGGATGAATATTTTCTGGAAATAACCCATTTGGTGGCGAAACGCTCCACCTGCCTGAGAAGGCAGGTGGGAGCTGTGCTGGTCAAGGACAAGCGGATATTGACTACCGGCTATAACGGTAGCCCCTCGGGTCTTGCCCATTGCAGCCAGACGGGCTGCTTAAGGGAAAAAATGAAGATTCCCTCCGGGGAGCGGAATGAGCTCTGCCGGGGGGTTCACGCGGAGCAAAACGCCCTGGTCCAGGCGGCCCTCCATGGGGTTAACGTCCAGGGAGCTACCTTGTATGTGACCCACCAGCCCTGTGTGGTCTGTGCCAAAATGCTGATTAACGCCGGTATTAAGGAGATCATCAGCCCCGGGGACTATCCTGACGCCCTGGCCCGGGAGTTGCTGGAGGAAGCGGGAATACCCATCAGAAAACCGTAGGGGGAGTAGCATGCAGAACAAGACTATCACTTTGCCCAAGTTGACTAATCTTTCGCCCACCATGGAATCCACCGCTTTAAAGTTGATGGAGGAGACGGGAGAGTTGGCTCAGGCCATCGGTAAGTTTCGCGGGTTAAATGGGGAGACGGTAGACCTGGCTGAGGAACAGGTTGTGAAAAAAATCACGGAAGAATTGCTGGACGTGGCCCAGACGGCGGTCTCCATGATGTTTGTCCTGGAGGAAATGTACGGTGTGAACATCGACACGGCACTGGAGGAACATATTGCCAAACTGGCTAAGAAAGGTTATCTATAACCGGAAAGGAAGAAACAAATGCGGAAAATAATCACGGTCTTTGGCACCCGTCCCGAAGCCATCAAAATGGCCCCTCTGGTGAAAAAACTGGCCGATGCCCCTGATCTCCGTTGCATCGTAGCTGTATCGGCCCAGCACCGGGAAATGTTGGACGGTGTACTGGAGTTGTTTGGGATCATCCCTGACTATGATCTGGATATCATGCGGGAAGGCCAAACCCTGTCCCAGATTACCTGGCGGGTCCTGGAGGGTTTGGGAGAGGTTTTCCGCCGGGAACAGCCGGATCTGGTTTTAGTCCACGGGGATACCACCACCACTTTTGCCGCCTCCCTGGCCGCTTTCTATGAACAGATTCCCGTAGGGCATGTGGAAGCGGGCCTGAGAACCGGCAATAAATACTCTCCTTACCCGGAAGAAATGAACCGGCGGTTGACGGGAGCTATTGCCGACTGGCATTTTGCCCCAACGGAAACGGCAAAAAACAACCTGTTGCGGGAAAAGGTAGATCCGGACCGGATTTTTGTCACCGGCAATACGGTAATCGACGCCCTGCTGGATACGGTGCGG
>JAAZDD010000051.1 GCA_012512955.1 Clostridia bacterium | reverse complement strand
GCCCCAGACTTTTAAGGAAATCAAGGGCCAGGATCATATCAGCAAAACATTGAAGAATGCCCTGGCAGCCGGGCGCATAAGCCATGCTTACCTGTTTTGTGGCCCCCGGGGTACCGGCAAGACCAGTACCGCCAAAGTACTGGCTAAGGCTGTAAATTGCCCCCATAGTGAGGAAGGGGAACCGTGTAATGAATGTGCCTCCTGCCGGCGGATTACCGACGGGAGTTCTATGGATGTGTTGGAGATTGATGCTGCTTCCAACCGGGGAATCGATGAGATCCGGGACTTGAGGGAAAAAGTCAATCTCAGTCCCGTGGAAGGACCATATAAAGTTTATATTATTGACGAAGTACATATGCTTACTACCGAAGCCTTCAACGCTTTGCTGAAGACTTTGGAGGAACCGCCGGGACATGTGGTCTTTATCCTGGCCACGACTGATCCCAGGAAGATCCCGGCCACCATTTTGTCCCGCTGCCAGCGTTTTGATTTCCGGCAAATCGCCGTAGAGGTAATCTTGGCCAGGTTGCGGGAAGTGGCAGAACTGGCGGGGGCAACTGTTGAGGAGGAAGGATTGTACCTGATTGCCCGGCAAGCCCAGGGGGGATTACGGGATGCCCTGGGGCTGCTGGACCAGTGTTTGGCAGGCGGGGCCAAGGAAGTGTCCCTCCAGGAAGTGGCTGCCCTGCTGGGGGCGGTGGAGGATGAAGTTTTACTGGAATTCCATCAAAAAGCTTTTACCGGAGATGTTGGCGGTTGCCTCTTATTGTTTGATCGCTTTTTGAGCGAAGGCAGGGAATTGAAGCAATTTGTCAGCGATTTGACTTTGTTTTACCGGAATTTGCTTTTGACCCGTTTGGGAGGAAAGGCAAGGGAGATTGTGACCGCGGCGCCGGAAGTAAGGGAGCGGTTGGCGGATGCCGCCCGGGAGATTTCCCAGGCACAGCTTCAGGCGGTGCTTCGTATGCTAAATAAGGTTGAAAACGAGGTCAAATGGTCAGGGCAGGCCAGGATTTTGGTGGAGCTGGGCATCATCAACTTAGTGGAAATCCTGACCCAAGGAGCAGGAACCGGAGAAGCCGAACCGGAGCCCCAGGCTCCTGTCAAGACCCGGACTTTCAATGCAGCTCCCGGTTTGCAGAAGGTGGTTAAACCCAAGGCGGGGGAAACTGAGGTCAAACCGGTGAGAGGAGTTGTTCCCCCATCGCCTAAACCGGCCGGGGAGCCGGCGGTTGCTTTAGGTGGAAAAATAGACCTGGAGACGTTAAAGAACCGTTGGGGCAGTTTTCTGGAAGTACTGCGCAAAAAAGCCCATGCCAGCTATGAGGCTTTTCTTAAGGAAGCGGAAGTATGTTCCTTGGAAGGAACCACCGTTATCTGTGAATTCCCTGCGGATCACCGTTTCCATAAGGAAAGGATGGAAGATTCCCAGGTAAAGCAGAAGGTGGAGCAGGTGTTACGGGATTATTTCGGCGCTCCCCTGGTGCTCAAATGCCGGTTGGAAAACGAAGCAGTGGCTGCGCCGGTCCAACAGGAAGAAAACCAGATCATCAAAAAAGCCATTGAAATTTTCGGTGGCGAATTGGTAGATATTATCGATGAAGAAGAATAAAAGGAGGTCTTCAAATGGGAATGGGTCATATGGGTAAAATGATGAAGCAAGTCCAGAAGATGCAGGCTGATATGGCCAAATTGCAGGAGGAATTGGGGCAAAAAACAGTCAGTGCTACTGTGGGCGGCGGCGTGGTTGAGGTAGTGGCCAACGGGAAGCAGGAAGTGGTTTCCATTAAAATCAGTCCCGATGCGGTGGATCCTGATGATGTGGAAATGCTGGAAGACCTGGTCCTGGCCGCCGTCAATGAGGCATTGCGCCAAGCCCAGGAAATGGCGGCCAATGAGATGAGCAAAATTACCGGTAACCTGAAGATACCCGGCTTGTTCTAGGTAGAAAATGCTGTATCATGTGAAGCCGGTTGCCAAATTAATTGCCGAATTAAATAAACTTCCCGGAATCGGCCCCAAATCAGCTCAAAGACTGGCTTTTCATTTGTTATCGGTAAGTACCGAGGAGGCCCGGGCTTTAGCGGAAGCCATCCTTGAGGCCAAGGAGAAGGTACGGTATTGTTCCGTCTGCGGCGATCTGACGGAACAGGATCCTTGTAACATTTGCCAAAACGAAACCAGGGACGGTACCATTATTTGTGTGGTGGAACATCCCCGGGATGTCATCGCCCTGGAAAAAACAAGGGAATTCAAGGGGTTATACCATGTTCTCCACGGGGTTATTTCCCCCATGGACGGTATCGGTCCCGAGCAATTGCGCATTAAAGAACTGCTAGCCCGGTTGCAAAACAGTCCGGTGCAGGAGGTAGTCATTGCCACCAACCCTAATGTGGAAGGTGAAGCTACTGCCATGTACCTGGCGAAGCTGCTGGCACCCTTGGGGGTTAAAGTTACCCGGATTGCCCACGGGTTGCCGGTAGGCGGGGAACTGGAATATGCTGATGAGTTGACTTTAACGAAAGCCTTTTTGGGCCGCAGGGAAATGTAGGTGGACAGGGATTGCTTGTCCACTTTCATTAATTTGGACATGTGATTTATTTCCCAAACCTATCTTATGAAGGAGAGTACCCTCAGGCGGGATTTTAGCCGGACAAGTTAAAGCTGATCCCGTCGTAGGCCAGGATCACGGTGGCGTCATCGCCTATTTCCTCCTCTAACTGGGCTACGGTTACCGGGGTGCTGTAATGCATGGATAAATGGGTGAGAACAATATGT
>JAAZDD010000050.1 GCA_012512955.1 Clostridia bacterium | reverse complement strand
TACTATGCCTATACCGAATTCATTAAAAAATTCGATGAAAACCCGGTGGAATTGACAGATTTCTCCCATTTCATTATAGAGGATTTTCTGGGTAGCCTTTACAGAGTGACCAACAGCAATAAATTAATTACTTATAAGGATATCATAGATGTTTATGTTCCCAAAGCAAAGTCAGTCCTGTACAATTCAGCTGATAAAAAGGGAAAGAAGGGCAACATTATAGAGAAGTCCTATGAAAAAGAACAGCAAAACAAATACGGGGTCTTCTTAGGGGGAGATCGTCCCATTATTTACATCGAAAGTGAATTGGATAATGATAATAGTATTTTGGTCATAAAGGATTCCTATGCCAATGCCTTCATCCCTTTTTTGACAAATCATTTCAGGCACCTTTATGTCATTGATCCCAGGCTGTGGGAGGGGAACTTGTCCGATTTAGTCAAAGGCAAAGGGATTAATAACATTTTGTTTATTAATTATTGTTTAATCAATCGATACCAATCGTATGCGGAACTATTATCTAAAATGCTTTAAGGGAATGGACAAATAACACAAAAAGCGACTGACCGGCGGTCCGTCGCTTTTTATTTTTTTTAGCTTACATGCCGTTTATACCCCTCGCGAATGTATTTGAGTACTTCCCAGTATTGTTTCATGGTCCGCAATCTCCGGTTGAAAGGAAACTTCATGATAAAGCGGAAATAACGGGGCCATGGGGCTGATTTCATCAGGGCCCGGGCATATTCCCGGTAAAAATCCTCCAGGGGCAGGGTAGTGGGCAGTACAGTATGCATGAAGTCATAAAACTCAGGTTCCTTGGTTAGCAGTCTTTGCTCCGTCTCCCGGTAGAGGTCTGTACCGGGGAGAGGGGTTAAAATGGACAGGCCGGCATGGGAAATTTTGAGTTTACGAATATAATTGATAAATTGCTCAAATTCCCCTTTGGTAAAAGAGGGATCCACCATAAAGGAACCGTAAATGTCGATCTCCAGCTCATTAAGGATCTTTATGGCTTGCTCCTGCTGTTGGAGGGTACAGTTTTTGTTCAACTTGGCCAGTCTTTCGTCCGAGTAGGTCTCAAAACCCACAAAAACCTGGGCCAAACCGGCCCTTTTCCATTTGGCAAAAAGTTGCGGATTCTTAACCACTGTATCCACCCGGGCATATAAAAAATATTGTTTGCGAATGCCTGAGGCCAGGATTAGCTCCGCCAGCCGGTCCATCCGGGCAACATGGCACATGGATTCGTCATCACAGAAAAAGACGTATTCTTCTTGGATCGTAGCCAGTTCTTCCAGGATCTTTTCCGGTTTCCGAGTCAGGTACCTGCCCCCGGTAATGGACCATAAGGCACAAAAATTACAGCGGCTGACGCAGCCAAGGGATGTTCTCATAGAAGCCAAAGGCTTCATCCAATCACAGAAATAATGCTCCCGGTAGGGGGCGGTTAAAGAACGGTCGGGAAAAGGTAAATCATCCAGTGGAGTGTAAGGGCGGTGAGCAGTAAATTTAAGTGTTTCGCCCGGAATGGCCAGGCCGGCGATATCATCGTAGCTTACTGTATCAGGTTCGATACGGGCATCCAAAAGAAAAACTTCATGGCCGTCTTCCTTGAGACCTGCTCCCAAATATTCCAGGCCCAAGGGTTCGTACATATAGATTTTATCCATATAGGCTGAACTGCCGGTAGGCTGGATTAACAACACTTTCATCTGGCATTCCTTCCTTTGGCGCCGGCACCCTTTATAAACAAAGCAACCGCGCCGGCAAGATTGTCAGGGATACTTCAAGTTGTTATTTTACTTTATTTCTACAAATTGAATTGTTAAGCCGTTAGGGTCCCGGATAAAAAAGAACCTGGTATTGGGATTGGGCTGAAAGGGGCCGCTCTGAATGGGAATGCCTTTATCTTTGACGAATGCCAGCTGTTCGTCCAGGGAATCTACCTTAAAGCCCAAGGAGATATGGGGGCCGATGCTTACCTCTTTGATTTCCTGGTTTGCTATCAACTCTAATTTTGTTTCCCCGTCACCCAGGAAGACGATTTCCATGCCCGGTCCTGCCGGAAATCTCCGGTCCACCGTCAAGCCCACTATGTCCTGGTAAAAGCGCAAGGATTCCTCCAAATCACGGACGTAAACAGTTGCCCAGCAGAAACTCATTTGATCTCCTCCCAGTCCTATTTGTTATCAATTTATCCTATTTTGCTAAATTTTACAACCGGCAATTGAAACTCTTGCAGACCCCTTTACAAAATGTTTAACATAGGCTATACTGATAGACAATGGTGTTAAATGGTGTTTAATGCAAGTTCAACTAAATAGACGCTAAATCCCCACAAGGGGAGCGGGGGACCCGTCGCAGTGATACTGCTTGGGGTGAATCTCACAGTTGTGAGTAGGGAAACTCTCTTTCCCGAACCCGTCAGCTAACCCCGTCAGCGTACCCGAGAGGTTGATCAATCACTATGCAGAAAGAGGGATCAATATGGGTGCGCATTTTTTTATTGATCAATTCAAGGGTTACAACACATCTTCTTTCAAAAAAGACCTCGTTGCCGGGACCATTGTGGGGATCATTGCCATCCCTCTTGGCATGGCTTTTGCCATCGCCGTCGGTGTTAAGCCGGAGTATGGAATCTATACCACCATTATCGCCGGGATCGTTGTAGCGGTTTTTGGCGGATCCAGGTTTCAGATTGCCGGTCCTACCGGAGCATTTGTTCCTATCCTGCTCGGAGTTACCATGCAATATGGATACGAAAATTTATTGATAGCCGGTTTCATGGCCGGGGTAATGTTATTGCTCATGGGCCTGCTTCGCCTTGGCTCTTACATTAAATTTATTCCCCGTTCTGTAACCATCGGGTTTACTTCGGGAATTGCTGTCATTATATTTACGGGGCAAGTGGGGAATTTCCTGGGGCTAAAAGATTTGCAGTCCCACGAGTTGTTCATCCATAACGTGAGAGAGATTGCTGCTCAAGCTCACACCTGGAACCCCTATGCGGTAATTATTGCCTTGATTTCCTTGGCTTTAATCCTGCTTACTCCCCGTTTGTTTCCCAAGGTACCCGGTTCCTTTATCGCCATCCTGGTCTCCACCGTTTTGGCAGTTGTCTTTTTTGATGGAAAGCTGGCTACCATCGGGTCTGAATTCGGCGGCATTCCCAATACGCTGCCCGGGATTCAAATGCCCCAGCTTACCGTTGACCGGATCAAGATGCTAATCCAACCGGCCTTTATTATCGCTGCTTTAGGTGCTGTTGAATCCCTGTTGTCCTGCGTGGTGGCTGACGGGATGAGCGGCACCCGTCATGACAGCAACCGGGAATTGATCGGGCAAGGGCTGGCCAATATGGTGGCTCCCGTTTTTGGAGGCATTCCCGCCACCGGGGCCTTGGCCCGTACGGCTACCAATGTCAAAAGCGGGGCGGTAACTGCCCTGTCCGGGGTGATTCACAGCATAGTGGTATTGGTGGTTGTAATGCTGTTTGCCCCTTATGCGGTGCACATTCCCATGTCCTGCCTGGCTGCTGTTCTCATGCTAGTGGCCTGGAACATGAACAGTAAGAGAGAGTTTGTCCATATTCTGAAAACCAGCCCCGGTGACGGAATAGTCTTGGTTACTACTTTCCTGCTGACTGTATTTACTAATTTGACCGTCGCTGTTCAGGTAGGTTTGCTCCTGTCCTTTGTCCTGTTTGTCAAGAAGATGAGTGATCTTCACGCCGTGGAGAAAGTGGTCCCGGACCATGGCTGTGAACAGCGGAGGCTGGTTGCCGGGGAGAAGGTGCCCGGCCGGGATTGCCCCCAAATCAGTATTTTTACCGTGGAAGGTCCTTTGTTTTTTGGAGCGGCCCAGCTGTTTGAGCAGAGGCTGATGGCCATTATCAATCTCAAGCCGAAAGTGCTCATTCTCCGCCTTGGCGGGGTTCCATTCCTGGACGCTACCGGGGAAAACTACCTGGCCAGTATTGTCCGCCATTTCCAAGCCCATAAAGGTGTGTTGCTGGTCGCCGGTATCCAGGAACAGCCCCTGGAAATAATCCGGAATTCGGGCCTCTTTGAAGTCATCGGACCGGAAAACTTTTTTACACATACCCATGAAGCTATCGCCGCCGCTACTGAACTGATCAACCATGAACAGTGCAAATCTTGTCGTCGCTTTGCTTTCCAGGAATGTGGCGGCTTATCTGCTGAAGAATTAACTGTCGCTTCTCAAACTCACCGGGAAGTGGCGTTGGCGCCTTAGTTCCCGGTTTGACATATATTCCCCTATACACCCCCGGTTGCCATTCCCCGGGGGTGCTTTTTTTTTGCCTCATGCTTGCTTGTCAGACATTGTTCGACGTTGTCAGACGTTTCTGATTGGATTTATTTATGTTACAATGGTTTTACCCAGGAAACGTTGCCGGTAGCGGGGGTGATGGTAGTGGAGGAGATTGCCAAGCTCTATGAGGAAGAGGAAGGCTGTTTTATCCGATACAGTCTCTACTGCATCCGGTGCTACTATGACACAGCTAAATTCCGCCAAAGAAGGCAGGCGTATTTCGCCCAGTAAAGGAGAGCCATGAAATATCAAAACATCAAGGAAGCGACATTCCTGTCACGACCTAATCGTTTTATTGCCGAGATTGAAATTGAGGGCAAGGTAGAAGTCTGTCATGTGAAGAACACAGGCCGCTGCCGGGAACTCTTGATTCCGGGAGCGGATATTTTTGTCCGGCAGGCGGATAATCCTAACCGGAAAACCAAATACGATCTGATTGGAGTCTGTAAAGGGGACAGGCTGGTCAATATTGACAGCCAAGTGGTCAACCAGGTGTTTCATGAATGGGTATCAAGCAGTAATTACTTTCCCGGGGTTTCTTTGATCAAGCCGGAATACAGGTATAAACAGTCTCGCTTTGATTTCTACCTGGAAGCCGCCGGAAAAAAACTACTGGTGGAAGTCAAGGGAGTAACGTTGGAAAAGGAGAATGTGGCCATGTTCCCCGATGCTCCGACAGAGCGGGGCGTCAAACATATCAATGAATTGGTGACCAGTCTCACTGACGGTTATGAACCCTACATCGTGTTTATTATCCAGATGAAAAATGTGGCCTACTTCACGCCCAATGCAATAACTCACCCGGAGTTTGCCGAAGCTCTCAAGGCAGCGGCTGAAAAAGGAGTTAAGATCTTGGCTTTGGACTGTATCGTTACTCCGGATTCCATTGAGGCCGGTGATTTTGTTTTCGTCCGGTTATAACAATGTGTAATAACCGGTCCATCAGGTGGAGGTACAACGATGTGATAAGGTGAAATTATACCGGCTTGGGCATAAGCCGGTTCCTCCCTGCATAATTTTATTTGAGAATATGGTGCAGGGGGGATGCCCGATGGTGATCAAGCTTCCCGGGGGCAGGAAGCTGTTGTACCTGTTACTGGTTTTAGGATTGGCAATCATCGCCTTTGGCGTAATTAACTCCTCGTTGGGACACGATTTCAGCAGGATCCGTCCCAATCCGGGCCAAGGGGAGCAACAATTCTTGGCGGAAGGCCAACAGATATTCCGTTATGATACTTTCGGCAGTGAAGATTTTTGGGGTAGGCAGCTCCGCCTCCATGAGGCTATCAAGGGTGCCCAATTAGGAGGAGTAGGACCGGGGTTAAGCCCTAGGGCTGCTCTGTCTTTGGGCCTTAAAGTTGACGCAGAGGCCCTGCCGGCCTCCCTGGTCAGGCAACTGAAGAAAGGTCAAGTGAACCTGGAGGATCCGGCAACCACGGTGACTTTGTTGAAGTTGGATGCCGTGGTGGGGGTGAAAGGCTTTTTTGATGGTCGGGGACAGCTTTCCTCCATCGGAATCCAATGCGCCCTGTGCCACTCCACCGTTGATAATTCCCTGGCACCGGGTATCGGTCGCCGCTTGGACGGTTGGGCCAATCGGGACTTAAATGTGGGAGAGATTATCGCTCTGGCCCCCAATTTGGAACCATTTTCCCGCCTGTTGGGGGTGGATCAGGAAACAGTGCGCAGGGTAGTCCGGGCCTGGGGGCCGGGCAAATTTGATCCCCAGTTGGTTTTGGATGGCAAGGCTTTCCGCCCCGATGGCAAAACGGCGGCTGTCTTGATTCCCCCGGCCTTCGGTTTAGCCGGTATAAATTTGCACACCTGGACCGGATTTGGCTCAATACCCTATTGGAATGCTTTTGTGGCCGTTTTGGAAATGCACGGGCATGGAACCTTTTATGATCAACGGCTGAGTGACCCTGCCCAGTTCCCGGTAGCGGCCAGGGCAGGGCTATGGAACGTCAGAAGTGAACCGGATTTAGTGTCTTCCAAATTGCCGGCCCTTCATTTCTACCAGTTATCCCTGGAATCTCCGAAGCCTCCGGCAGGTTCCTATGACCAGGCAGCAGCCGGGCGGGGCCGGGAATTATTCAACGGGAAAGGGGACTGCCACCGTTGTCATGTACCTCCCACCTTCTCCGAACCCGGTCATAACCTGCACCGTCCGGAGGAAATAGGAATTGACAGCTTCCAGGCGGATCGTTCCCCTACAAAGGGATACCGGACGGCACCTTTAAAGGGATTGTGGACTCACCAAAAAGGCGGCTTCTATCATGACGGTCGCTTCAGGACTTTGCTGGAGGTTATTAACCATTACAACTATGTTTTCAATTTAAACCTGTCGGAGGGAGAAAAGGCGGACTTAGTTGAGTACCTTAAATCATTGTAGATTAACAGGGGCAGCCTTAAAGTATCAGGCTGCCTTTGCCTATTGACATCCTGCCACAGCCGTGAAGTTCGTGGCTGCCCCTTTGTTCTTGTCCGTTATCTGATTCTACCGACTAAATCTATGGGTAATGATAAGATGCGGGCCAACTTATTTCCAAACCCGGGTGCTGCGGCCACAATGGCACAGGTGGCAGGACCGCCGGACTTTTTCAAGGGTAGGCCACATTCCGGGTTTAACTCCAGTTCCAATCCGTTGGTTTCGGCCAGTGTGCGGGCTTCGTAAAGGATTCCTTTAGAGCCTACCGGTACCACTTCATGGACTTCCTGATCGCCTAGAAGATCCATGACCGTTCTAGCCGTGATGATCTCCGGGTCAGTTAAAGTGACTTCCGAACCTACTTTGGGCAAGCCCAGGCAAAGGAGTTCATCGCCGGGTTTAGCGGAGATAAGGCGTAGTTTTTCTGTCTCCCCAATGCCGATGACCGTGATGCCGACACCGCTTTGTTTCGCAACAAAATTTTCTTCCGTGCTTCCGGTTATCCGGACTTGGTCTTCCAGGCCCAGCTGTTTCAACTCATCCTTGATTCCCGCAATGATTTCAGCGCCGCTGGGCTCCATCTCCACCGCCAAAGCATCGGTAACCAAAATGGGTATGGCCCCTGATGCTACTACTTCCATTAGTGCTACCCGGGAAATAAACCGGCCTAAGATGTAATTTGAAACCTTAACCTCATCCAATTCTTTGGGGCCTACCGCTCCGGCAGAGTCACAGGCCACAACCAGGCTCTCACCATGCCTTAAGTCAATAATGGTTAAATCCCTGATCTGCCTGGTGGGCGGCAGCAGATATTTCTTATTCATTTGATCACCTAAACAATTGTTCTGAGAGCGCGATAGCAGATGTAAGCGATCACGGTGTTGACCAGGGACGCCACGCACAAAGGAAGCGCCATGGCGTAAAAGAGGCCTATCCCCAGCATGGGAACCAGACTTAAGGGCATGACCAGCCCGTTATAGAGGGTGACAACTGCGATGGTCACATAGGGACCGGTTTTTCTCAGCAAAACCCAGTAAAGGGCGGCAGCAACGGCCATCTGCAAAGCGATGATTAAATGGATGGGGATGCTCAGGGGAAATCCGGCGCTGTAGGCACTGATTAAATGGCCTAAAGCGGCAATAATCAGTCCTTCCCGCCAGCCCAAGAGCGCTGCTCCCAAAAAGCCGGGAGCGGAATCCAAAGCTACCGTACCGGTAGGACTGGGAATTTTAAGCATTGCTCCCACGACACTTAAAGCCACAAACATAGCCATAAGTACCATCCGTCTAATGTGCAGGAAACCTTGTGGACTTGTTTGTTTTTTTGCTTCAGAATCAGACATTGTGAGTGCCTCCTTTTAATGGATTGGACTAATTTTGTTTGGCAAAAATAAAAAGTCCCCGGCATAACACTGATTACGCCGAGGACTTTACCATCATCCTCATGGCCTGCCCCCCTTTCTCGCGAAGGTGACTGGACACTGATAGGCAGGTCTCCTGGCTCCCGGATCTTCCTCGCCTCTCCTTCCCACCGGCGACCGGCAGTGGCTTGAGGTTTGTCCCCGGATACAGTGGCGGGACCGCGTCTTTTCCTTTTGGCTTGACTTCCCTATTATCCCTGAACGGGCACCTACCAGCAGTATGCACTTGTTATTCTCATTTTATTTTAGCTCAAAACTCTCTAAGAAGCAACTCCTCAATCCCGCTCCCCTTTGAAATTCTCCTTTTCAAAAGCAACCATGCTTTCTTTTTTGCCAAATACGATCATAATATCACCTTTGTTGAGGATGGTTGAAGCTTTGGGAGGAATAGGTTCATCATTATGATAGACTAACATTATCCAGATGCCGAAACGGTTGGTGGTGTTAAGTTCGGCAATAGTCTGGCCGTGAAAGCCTTTACCTACCGTCATCTGCTCCACTACGAATCCTTGCGGCAGTTCCAGAATATCCACGGCACGGCTGTTGGAAATGAATTTAGCCAGTCTCCGGCCCGTATCCCTTTCCGGAAAAAAAACCCGCTCCACACCCATTTTCTCCAGAATAGCCCCTCTTCGTTCGCTGAGTGCTTTGGCAGACACGGGAACGCCGGCTTCGATCAAGACGTGGGTGGCTAACAAGGCTCCTTCCAGATCCTGACCCATGGCGATCACTGCCTCATCAAAATTTTTTTCCGCTACAATCCGGCTTAACTCATCATCGTATTCGGCCACATCAAGAATAGCACCGGAGACAATCATATCCCGCACATAATCCAAGGCGTCTTCATTTTTATCGATGGCATAAACATCATGTCCCGCCTCATAAAGGCCCTCGATGACTCCCCGGCCGAAACGGCCTACTCCTATTACCAATACGGACTTTTTCATGAAGTACCCCTTCCTGACGGATCTTAGCCGATTAAAATATCTTCCTTAAGGTAACCTACCCGCCGCTTGTGGGTTTGGGCAATAAAATAAATCAAGGATAAAACACCGATACGTCCTATAAACATAAAGAGGCTGATCAGAATTAAACCAAAAGGGCTTAATTGTTGCGTCACCCCCATAGACAACCCGGCGGTGGCCAAGGCAGAGACTACCTCAAATAAGGCCGGCAACAAAGAAATTTTCTCTACCACCATCAAGGCTAAGGTTCCCGCGGCCACCAGCAATGATGCCAATATGGTAACCGTAAAAGCTTTCAGCACGTTGCCGGAGTCGATTTCTCTTTCCATGACCACTACCGCTTTTCTGCCCCTGGCCAGGGTCCAGACTGCCAGGACAATGACGGCAAAGGTAGTGGTTTTGATCCCGCCCCCAACTGAACCGGGGCTGGCGCCGATGAACATCATTAAAATCATCAGAAACTGAAAGGGTTCCGTCCATTTTACCACCGGAACAGTGGTGAAACCGCAGGTCCGGGTGGATGATTGAAACAGGCTGTCCGCTATTTTTAGTCCTAAAGGAAAACCGGATAATAATCCGCCGTATTCGGTTACAAAATAAAAGGCCGCACCGACCAAGGTAATTCCTATCGTAACGATCAACACTAAACGACTGTGTAAACTGAGGCGTCGGTGCCAGCGAAACTTCAAACCAACCAACTCTTGCAAGACCACATAGCCCAGGCTGCCCAGCGAAATTAATAGGGAAAAAATGATGCTGACCCAGGGAAGGTGTTGAAACGGCACCAAACTGGCTCCCGTTAAATCAAAACCGGCCCCGTTAAAGGCACTGACGGCATGGAACAGGGCGAAAAAAATACCGTAGGGTATGCCGTTTCGCCACAAATCAGGCAGGGTTAACATCAATAGCACCGTACCGGCCAGTTCAATACTGAGTGTTAGGAAAACAATACTGCGAACCAGGCTTTTGATGCCGGCAAAGCTGAAATAGTTTTGATCTTGAGCGGCCAGCACCTGATAGCCCAGGTGTACTCTTAAACCGAGGATGATCAAGAACATGGTAGTAATGACCATTAAGCCCAGTCCTCCTATTTGGATCAAGAGGAGGATGACAGCCTGTCCAAACAAGGTCCAGTGACCGGCAGTATTGACCACGGTTAAACCGGTAACTGTCAAAGCGGACATGGCTGTAAACCAGGCATCCAAAAAGGAAGTGGCGCCCGGAGCCGTAGAAGCCCAAGGAAGCATCAGGAGTAGCGTTCCGATCAGGCTGACTCCGCCGTAGCTGACTACCAATAACTGCCCCGGTTTAGGGTGCTTTCCGCGCATTATTATCACCTTTTTATATCTTAAACACCTTGACAGGAGAGATCAAGCAAGACTTACCATTTCTCATAGTGAACTTTTACCGGATCAAATCGATCTACCGGTTCTTTTTGTTCCGCCGGGTAGCCAATGGCTACGATTGCCAACGGAATTACCGTGTCGGGCAGGTTGAAGATTGCTTTTACACCCTTAACCCTGTCCTCCCTGGGATAAACCCCGAGCCAAACAGCACCGAGACCCAAATGTTGGGCTTCCAGCAAAATGTTTTGGGTGGCGGCAGAGCAGTCCTGAACCCAGAAACCGGGATGTTTCTCGCCAACGGTGTTACCGCAGACCACGATAGCCAGGTCCGCTTCTTTCAGGGGAGTGGAATAGGGATGGAATTCCATGATCCTGGCGAAGGTAGCTTTATCCCTAATCACAATGAATTCCCAGGGCTGTTGATTGCCGGCCGAGGGCGCCGCCATGGCCGCTTTCAGCAATTTCCTGACTGCTTCATCAGACACTTTTTCTTTGGTAAACCTCCTGATGCTTCTTCGTTGAAAAATGACATCCATTAAACCCACCTCCGATAATATACCTGTTTTGCTCCGTTTGCCTCCTATTATTTTACCTCAAAAAGCAAAAATAGGTTATCTTTTTCCCAAATGACTTTCCGGGTGTTATAATGGATACAATTAGTCAGATGTCAGCTTGGCGGCATAAGGAGGTATAAAATGAAACTGGTGTCTTGGAATGTGAACGGATTAAGGGCCTGTTTAAGTAAAGGGTTTTTGGATTATTTTCAAGAAGTGGACGCCGATATTTTCTCCATCCAGGAAACCAAACTGCAAGCGGGACAAATAGAACTGGAACTGGAGGGATATGAACAGTATTGGAATTATGCTGAGAAGAAAGGATACTCGGGAACCGCTGTTTTTACCAAAAAAAGACCATTGTCGGTAAAATACGGGATGGGAATTGAGGAGCATGATCAGGAGGGCAGGTTAATCACAGCGGAGTTTGAGAATTTTTATTTGGTGAATGTATATACGCCTAATTCCCAAAGAGGTTTGACCAGGCTGGACTACCGGATGAACTGGGAGGATGATTTCAGAAATTACGTATTGGGATTGGACAAACAAAAGCCGGTAATCATCTGTGGGGATACAAATGTGGCCCACAAGGAAATAGATCTGAAAAATCCTAAGGCCAACAGGAAAAACGCCGGCTTTACCGACGAAGAACGGCAAAAGATGACGGAACTGCTGGAAGCCGGCTTTGTTGACAGTTTTAGATACCTTTATCCTGACAAAACAGATGCTTATACCTGGTGGTCTTATATGGCCAAGGCCAGGGAGAGGAACATCGGTTGGAGAATTGATTACTTCATCGTGTCCGAAAGAATAAAGGATCGAATTAAGGATGCCCAGATTCATTCCCATGTCATGGGCAGCGATCATTGCCCGGTGACCTTGGAACTCCATCCTTAGTAGAAGTGGTAAAAACTTTAGGAGTTTAGGATATTTTGCTTTCGTCCATTCTTTTGGGTTGTAGCCTGACGGATATGCGTTCTCCTGAGGTCAGTAGAAGGAGACTCCCAAGAATCACCAGTCCGCCTAAAGACTGGAAAAGAGTGAGCCGCTCCTTCAGAAATATTACAGCCAGTATCGCAGTCAGTAACGGCTCTATTGTCATGATAATGGATGAGTAAGAAGCCTCCACATAATTTAAACCGAAATTTAAAAATACAAGAGCCAATACCGTGGGCACAACAGCCAAAGTAAATATAATCACCAGTCCCGGGGCGGTCATTTCCGCAACAAGGGGTATCCGTAAGAACATGCCTATAATGACCATGATCACTCCTGCCCAGGTGAGGTTACCGGTAGACAACATCAGTGGCGGCACTCCTGCCACTGATTTCCTAATTGCCACCATCATGGTCGCATTGACTAGGGCAGCACCGACTACCAGCGCCACTCCCTTCATATTCACCACTGCATCGGGAGCATAAACAATCAGAAAAACTCCGGTTAAAGCACCTACCAGGGCCCCTATTTTAATGGGCGTCAGTTTTTCATTGAGAATAAAGAAGGCCAAAACAGCAGTAAAGATTGGGTAGAGGTAGAGTAACAAAGTATTAACTGAAGCTGATAGAAGCTGCAAAGAAAAAACAAGTAACACAGTAAATACTACATTCAAAGTTCCTACAAAAAAAATAGACAAGTGCATCGGCAGACCGGCCCTGACCTGTGCGCTATACCTTAGATAAACCGGACAAAGAAGCAGCGAAGCGATTAGCATTCTCCCAAGGGCAATAGTTAGGGGAGTTAAGCTCTCCCGGTAGGCAAATTTAATCAAGATAGGTGATGTGGAATAGCAAATTGCTGATAACAGGATGAGCAGGCAGCCTTTGACTGGTGTTTTGATCGGTAATCCCTCGCCTTTGCTGAGATGTTAAATTAAATTTTTGACGAATTATTGCTATCAATATTCTACTTTACCCTTAAAGGAAGATTTTCGCAAGGGGGAGGAAACCGTCAGATGATTAAACTCCCGGAACGTCCAGTTCGTACCAGGTGACCGTCATTTCAAACTGGACTACCTCGGGACTTGCCGGTGACAGTCCAAAAGTCCGGATCCTCACTGCAATATTGCGGTCCGGCGGTATGATTATTTCTCCATTGAATCTGAGCTCCAATGTATTGGAAACCTGTATCGTACTGAAAAAAGATGAACCGCCATTTTGTTGCGGATGAGCACCAACCAGCATGGCACTGGTTACAGAAGAACCGAGGTTAAGATTATGTGGCGTTAACTCTTCGAAAATAATAAACAGGGGATTAGCAATTAGATCTACCCCGACGCTCGATACATAGTTAACCGGAGTATCGGGTGGCAAGATGTTTGTACCACAGATAACAGAATTCAAATACATAATCCTGCCCGAATCCGGCGGATTGCTGAAAATGATCAGATGAGAAAAAATATCTGCAGGACCCAGCGAACCACCGTCTCTCACCGAAAACAGGCGGCCGATTTGGGAATGGGTACTGGAACTGGGCAAAGAAGCCAATACATTATGTTGATCCGTTCTGACGGTTCTGGTGATGCCGTCAATGCCCTGACCGCAGGTGAGAATACTGTCTGTCTCACAGGACAGGGGTCTTTGACTACAGAATGCAAAGGTCATCAGTTTCACTTCCTTAGAAACGATATTTCGAGCTTACTGTAGTATATTTAGCTCGCCTGTTATAAGTGTAGAAAAAAGCCTCCGGACTGTAGAGCAGTTCAGCTC
>JAAZDD010000049.1 GCA_012512955.1 Clostridia bacterium | reverse complement strand
ACTCCTTTAAATTTGACAGATTTTCCGGGGCTTGCCGCAGGTACGGTAATGCTTCTTTTTCAAATAGCCATGTTCTTGATTTTCCAGGCCGCTTTGAATAAGACTTATGAAAAGGCAGGTAAAACCCTTCAGGAAAAGCCGTTAATTTGGGCTTCAGTGTGGACCCTGGCGGTATTTCTGCTTGCCCTGTCTCCACTATCGTCCAGTTGGTTGGTCTTTATTCCCATGATGCTCTGCTATTACATTATCGTACGTTCTTTATTCCGGGTGGGGGATCAACTGGATGGTACGGGATATGTGCTGACCAATGCACCGGTCGCCATCAGTAATCGCACTTTCGGCTGGGCTTATTGTTTGATTGGGTTGGCCACTGTGATAGCTTGCAGCGTTTATTACAACCACTTGCAATTGGAACCGCAAGTCTATGAACCGCCGCAAATCACCGAAGGAAGGCAGCGTCTCCTTGCTCTGGATTTTCCCCCTGGGGCACTGCAGTATCTTAGGGATGATGATGTGGAGCTATTGAGTGGAGCCAAAGATGTGGAGGCGTTCAGCAAGCTGCTGATGTTTGATCCAAATAGAATTGAACACCGGGACAGCTATGAAAACTATACATATATTACCCATAGTTATGAGCCGGGTAAAAAGAATATGGAGGTAACCACTGTTTTCATCGAAATGCCGGAAAACCTGCTCTATGTGATGCAGTATTTCACTTGGGAAGGGGGCACCCCCCTGTGGCAGGACGGCCTTTTGATTGCCGGTGAGAATAAAGCGGAGGATAAAGAGATTGTCAGCAGCGGTTTATTTTATGAAACGAAGGGGACCCGGTATATTGCGGATTTTCCGCGGTTGGTATGCGACAGGTATACTTATAACTCCTTTTTTGGTGAAGATTACTCAATCGTGATCTCAGGTGCTCTCAGTTACCCCTTTGGTTCGGAAAAACAGGGCGGTTATGTCCTTTACCGCTATACTGTTGAGACCGACAGCGATATCTTTAGTTCCCATGCCTATTTTAGCTATGTGCATCTTTCCAACCCGTTGCGTATTCCTTATGCCAAAACAGATGATCTGATTATGAGGGGAGCCTACACCTTTTATGATGAGCTGCAGCAGCATTATACCACTTACGACTCTTTGGCCTATAGGGAAAGGAATAGGTAGAGAACAATAAACCCATTAGTTGGCGGTTATTATTGACAGCAACCGGGACGATCTTGCTACATGGGATCGTCCCGGCTCGTTTTCTCATCGTCCTATACCGGGCGTTGCCATGATTTTGGCCTCCGGTTTTACGAATACAGAAATTGAAGGCTACCCGTTAGGGAGATCAAGTTCATACCAGATTACCGTTATTTGGGCATTGGCCTGGGCAAGATTACCGGGGGCAATGGTTGTGGCACTCATCATACTGTTATCGGGAAAATCGTAATTGAGATTTCTGATGGGGATGTCGTTATCCCCCGGGGATGCATCGCGAAGCATACTTATACTTATTGCAGCTTCGAAGGTAATGGGGTCTTCTGCTTGAGTCTGGTTGAGACTTCCGCCAAAAAAAGATACATAATACGGCCGGAATCCGAAGGATTGGCAATTATTATTGTACCATCATTGTTATCGGCACTTAGGTTAGGAAACCTAAAATCTGCTGAAAAGAGTCTACCGATTTGAGCATAAACGGCGGCACCGGATAAACCGGCCAATATGCCACGGTCATCAGTTCTGATGGTTCTGATGTTGGTATCTATACCCTCGCCACAGATCCGGATACTGTCCTTTTCACAGGTTAATGCCCGTTGAGAACAGAATTTAAAAGTCATTACAAGTCATTTCTTCCGTCAGGTTGTGATTTCCCATATTATATGCCTGTTGACAGCAGTTGGTAAGCAATCAAGGCCATCCTGAATATCTACACGGAAGGATATGTTACAATGGTATTAATAAAGGAGATCCAAAGATGAGAATTCCCAACAAATTGTCCGGTGAGGTGCCGTCAACATGAAGGGGAATTATGATTTCACAGAGGGAAATATAGGAAGGCAGTTAGTTTCCTTTTCCATACCGATCATGCTTACCAACCTGCTCCAGGTATCTTACCAGTTTATAGACAGTCTTTGGGTGGGAAATTTGATCGGGGCAAATGCTTTAGGGGCAGTTGCAGTGGCCAGTACCGTTATCTTTGTCGTTTTGTCTTTCATAATAGGTATTAATAATGCCACTTTGACGATACTCTCGCAGCAAAAAGGTAAACGGGATGAAATAGGACTGACCAGGTATTTAAATGCTTTTGTGGTACTGTTGATAGGTTTAGCGTTGTTCGTGTGTGTGTTAGGATTTCTTTTTGCAGAAACAACTTTAAAATTACTTAATACACCCGGTTCCATGCTTTTACAGGCTAAGACTTATTTGCAAATCAATAGCTTGGGAATAGCCTTTTTAATTGGCTACAATTTTATCGGAACGGTTTTGCGAGCCCTTGGGGACAGCAAAACTCCGTTAAGAATTGTGCTGGCAGCGGTGGTGTTAAATACTGTTTTGGACCCCATATTGATCGCCTATCTTGATTTAGGGGTTAATGGTGCAGCCTTGGCAACCATAATGTCACAGGGACTGGCGTTTTTTATTGGGCTGCATATTGTGCTCAGGAGAAAATTGGCCCCCTTTTCAGTACCTTCAATTCCTGCCCAGGAAGAAGTCTTGCTGATCCTGAAATTGGGGGTTCCGTCGGGACTGCAAATGTCGGTGATTTCCGCAGGCATAGCTGCGATCATGAGTGTGGTAAATTCTTTTGGTCCCCATGTGGTTTCCGGGTTTAGCGCCGCCCAGCGCTTGGACAGTGTTATTATGTTACCGGCCCAAGCACTGGGCACAGCCGTTAACAGTATGGCGGGGCAAAATATTGGTGCTAATAGGTGGGAACGGGTGTTTAAAATTGCCCAATTCGGTCTGATTTATAACCTTTCTGTCATGTTTTCTATAGCACTGCTCATTTATTTTCTTGCGGGACATGCTGTCAGGCTATTTATTCAGGAACCTGATGCCATTCGCTTCGGCAAGGATTATTTACAAACAATTGCCTTGTTTTATCCTTTCTTAGGTATCAATTTTGTTTTAAACGGAACGGTAAGAGCATCAGGAGCCATGTATCAAGTATTAATACTGAACATTATTTCTTTCTGGGTTCTTCGCTACCCATTAACCCTAACGTTCTCTTCGTTTTTAGGGGATACGGGTATTGCCGTCGGAATGGGATTTAGCTTTGTGATCAGCAGCATCATTGCCTATTTATATTATCGATTTGGCGGGTGGAGAAGAAAGGAGCTATTTTCAAAGGGTACTGCCCTTTAATGGATTTAGGGCAGCACCCTGTTTTTGTTAAACCGGCTATTTCATACCTCTAACCATGGAAATGCGATGGGACTTGGATAATGGTTATGCCGGCTTTTTTTATTATTGTTGACAGTAATTGGATTTTGAGGGACAATATTAGTATAAGACTTGTTATGAGGAAGCGGTAATTGAAGGGGGATGGAACTGAAGAGGATGAGGAGACAGCAACCTAACTAAACGGAGAGGAGGGCTGAGGATGGCAGTTTGTGTATGCATGGGGGCCAGCATGATGTGCTCCTTTGGCACTGTCCCGTCAACTTTGATTGTTAACTCGCAACAGACTGCTCTGACCGGTACGCCCATAGCTACCATCATGGACAATAAGCCCATAGCTAATATTCCCCCATTTGGCATGTGTAACAGCGTGGCCAATCCGGCCACCAAGAGGCCACCGCCCGTATTTTTCACACCGGCGCCTTGTGTGCCCAATATTACCGCTCCATGGGCGCCGGGCAGTCCAACGGTATTGGTCGGGGGAAAACCGGCGCTGAACAATACCAGTAAACTGATTTGTGCTTGGGGTGGCGTTATTCAGATTGTCAACCCCGGCCAGACCCAGACTATGGTGCCTTAGGCCCTATCCAACCGGGAAAATTCCATCGTTTTCACCTGCCGGTCAGGTGCTAACCTGCCAAACAGGCCGGGATGATCTATTACATGTACATGGGATCGTCCCGGCCCGTTTTTTTAGTTTTCCGGTATTCGGCTTTTTGATTGCAGAAAAAACTACCCGGGAGATGGGAGGGCATTGTTTTGTTTTTTGGCGGTTCCAATTGACAAAACACCAGCCATGAATTATAAGTAAGGTGTTTGGGGGGAGGGGGGAGCACAATGGGTTTTATAATGTCCTCAATAGCCTGGTGCAGTTTGCTGTTCCTCTCCTTTTGTTCTGGTCTGGTCCTTTTTCTTTGCCTGGTTGCTGTCAAAAAGGCCCACATGGCGAAAGTTGTTGCTGGGCCGTTAATAGTTCCTTATTGCGTCCCAAACCACTATTGCATTATTCAATCGGAGAAGGAGAATGTCAATGGAGAATCAATTGGAGAAAAGGTACGGACTGTCTACGGCAATCGCCATGGTAGTGGGTATTGTCATCGGAAGCGGTGTCTTTTTCAAGGCGGAAGCGGTACTGAAGGCCACCGGCGGCAATATGCCTCTGGGAATTGCCGCTTGGGCCATTGTGGGGTTAATCATGATTATTTGCTCTTATTCCTTTGCCATTATGGCAACCAAGTATGAGAAAGTAAACGGTGTAGTGGACTATGCGGAAGTAGGTGTGGGAGAAAAATACGGGTATTATGTGGGCTGGTTCATGGCCACTGTCTATAATCCCACTATCACCTCGGTACTGGCTTGGGTCTCTGCCCGCTACACCTGTGTGCTCTTGGGCTGGGACATTACCGGCGGCTCCTGTATGACCATTGCCGGTTTTTATCTGGTGGCTATTTATGCGATAAACTCACTGTCGCCGGTTCTGGCCGGTAAGTTTCAGGTCACTACCACGGTGGCCAAGCTGATTCCTTTGTTACTGATGGCAGTTGTGGGAACTGCAGTAGGCTTGGCCAATGGTATGACGGTACGGAATTTCTCTCACGTGGTTGATACCGGTATTAATACGGGCGAGGGACTGTTTGCTTCGGTGGTAGCGGTAGCTTTCGCCTATGAAGGCTGGATTATTGCGACTTCCATCAATGCTGAACTGAAGGAGGCAAGGAAGAATTTGCCGAAAGCACTGGTCCTCGGCTCACTGATTGTGGTCTTTGTTTACATTACCTACTACATTGGTTTGTCCGGGGCTGTTACCACCGAGGCACTAATGGCAAGCGGTGAGGCAGGTGCCAAATTGGCCTTTCAAAACCTTTTCGGTTCGGTGGGAGGAACGTTGGTTTTTGTATTTGGCATTATTTCCTGTCTGGGTACCCTCAATGGACTGATGATGGGCACCACCCGGGGCATGTATGCCTTGGCCGTTCGCAACCGGGGACCCGCACCGGAAGCTTTCATCCAAGTGGACAAGTTTACCAATATGCCGGCCAATTCATCCGTATTAGGATTGTTGCTTTGCAGCTTTTGGCTCCTTTATTTCTACGGTGCTAATCTTACCGACCCTTGGTTTGGGCCCTTCTGCTTCGATACTTCAGAACTGCCTATCGTCACCCTTTACGGAGGCTATATTCCTATCTTCCTCATGCTGATGAAAAAAGAGCAAGATTTAGGTATATTCAAGCGGTTTGTCATGCCGGCGCTTTCTATAATAGGTTGTGTGTTTATGGTAATTGCCGCTTGTTTGGCTCACGAGATGGCCGTAGCTTATTATTTGATCGTGTTTTTAATCATCATGCTTATCGGACATCATTTTCGCGGTCATAGCGGCGGCGACGTAAACCAATAATGACACCGCAGGCCAGTCTTTTTCCTGCGTTTCCGGCTGGCTGGGTACGGTAGTCATCGGGGTTTTGATGAATGATTACCGATTTACCGATTACCTGGTCAGAACTGAAAGCGTTGGTAAAAAAACACATTCTTGCGTAGCCGTTGTTGGAAAACAAGACCGGAAAATCGCCGGCATGATTGCCATGAGGCTGGTTGGTAGGATTCCAGTGTCCACCGGCAGCCTGAAATGGATTTTGGGGATCCCCTACCGTACAGTCTCCAAATTCATGGAGATGAAAGCCATGGGGGCCCACCGGCTCTTGCCCGTCCCTGGCCGGTTGATAGGGAGGGAGACCGGTTACTTCAGCACATACCCAAGTCCCGCCGGGTACATGGTAAAAGAGAACAATGCCCCGGATCTGGGGCCTGAGAGGGCCTCCCCGGACATGGGCAATAGCAGTGGGTCTATTGGAAAACATTGTTTTCACCTCACTCGATCATTCCAATTCTCAAGTTAGCATTTTTAGCCATTATATTATCTTTGACCAAAATAGGTGCCAGGGGAATAGGACATAGAAACTAAGAACCTCCAGGGCAACAAAGGGCCATGGAGGTTAGCCGGTAATGATGATGAATTTTCCTTTTTTCCGCTTAGAAATTGGGGGAGCTAATTCCGGCTGCAAAGAGGGGGCCGCGAAAAGTTATATAGGTGAGAATTCTAGCCATTTCTGCCGGTGTTTCCCGGCATCCCCCGTCCAACCACTCCTGAACCACGCCAAAGTGGGCGGCAGCGATGTAGGAAATCAGGTACTCCGGAGGCACCAGCAGGTTTTCCTTTTTGATAAATGTGGCACGGTTTTTTTCAAAGACATGGTGCCACATTGTTTTTTTTATTTGAGCTTGAAGTGCATGGTTGCCCTTTGTGGCCAGCAGGGCTTGCATCACAGGGGCGTTGGCCTTAAAGTAAGCGAACAATTTTTCCACAATAGACAAAGGCAATTTACCCTTGACAACATCAATACCTGACAGAGCGGTAATTTCCAATAAAATATTTTCGATATCCCGGGCTACTTCCTCCAGGGTTTGGTCCAGCAAATCAAACTTATCTTTATAGTGAAGGTAAAAAGTGCCCCGGTTGATATTGGCTCTGGCGGTAATGTCCTTTACTGAGAGGGCGTCAAAGCCTTTTTCTTCAATCAATGATACCAGGGCAGCTCTAATTGCTCTTTTGGTGCGGGTAATCCGCCGGTCTACAGTTTCACTCATTGATCGACCCTCCTGAACTCTTCTTGAAGGAACAGCAACTTTGTTATTGAGAAAAGCAACAGTTACCGGCATTACGTTGATTATTGGACACACTGTCCGGTTTTGTTTATTGTAGCCTGATTGTTGTTTCATTATAATCAAAGATGAACAGATAATCAACTCCGTGTTGAATATCTAAGCCTAAGTGAAGGAGGGCTGAAATGCAGGCTACTGATTGTATCGTATTGCGCAAGGTAAACAAGTTTTTTGGCAGGAAACAGGTCCTGAAAGATATTGATCTGGAGATCCCTTATGGAAGCATCTTCGGTCTGCTGGGCCCCTCAGGCTGTGGCAAAACCACCATGGTGAAGATTGTGGCGGGGATCCTGGAAGCCACATCCGGTGAAACCTATGTCCTGGGGCAGGCCATGCCTAAGCTTAGCCTGATGAACAAGATCGGTTATATGGCCCAGTCTGATGCTCTTTACGGTTCCCTCACTGCGGCGGAAAACTTGCATTTTTTCGGTTCCATCTATGGGATGAAAAAGGACGAAATAAAGAGCAGGACCAGGGAGGTAATGGATTTAGTTAATCTTTCTGCTGATCTCCGTAAACCTGTAGGGGCTTTTTCCGGGGGGATGAAGCGGAGGCTTTCCCTGGCCATGGCCATCATGCACAAACCTCCGGTTTTGGTGCTTGATGAACCGACGGTGGGGATTGATCCTCTCCTGCGGAAACAGATCTGGGAGGAACTGAATAAATTGGCCGCCGGCGGTGTGACCATCCTGGTCACAACCCACGTCATGGATGAGGCCGACAAATGTCACAGTTTGGCCCTGATGAGAGAAGGTTGTCTTATTGCCAAAGGCACCGCCCGGGAATTGCAGGAGAGGATCGGCGCTGACAGCCTGGAAGAAGCTTTTATCTATTATGGAGGGCGCCAAAATGAGAATTAGAGCTTTAGCCTTCCGGATCTTAAACCAGTTGCGTCATGATCGTCGTACCCTGGCTTTAATGCTGGTTGCTCCTGTTTTTCTCCTGACTCTGGTTTATTTTATCCTGGAAGATACGGCACCGGTGATAAACGTTGCTGTTGTCAACGGACCGGCCGGGTTTGAAGACAAATTGGAGGAATACAACGTCAGGGGATTCCGGTACGGTGAACAGGAAGCCCGCTTAGCCCTGGAGCGGGGAGAGGTCATTGCCACGATCCGGATCAGGGACGGGAAATCCTTGATCGAAATAGACGGCAGCAATCCGACTAAGGCGAAGGTGGCCTTGGCCGCTTTGGAGCAGGCTAAACAGCCGGTGTTGCCTGCCAGGCCGGATTTAAAATCAGAAATTCACTATGTCTACGGCCAGGAAGATTTGCCTCTGTTTGATATGGCCGGTCCGACTTTAATCGGTTTTATCGTTTTCTTTTTCGTCTTTTTGGTATCCGGTATTTCTTTTCTTCAGGAAAGGACTTCCGGAACCTTGGAAAAACTCCTGTCCACTCCCATCCGGCGCTGGGAAATAGTAGTGGGTTATGTGCTTGGTTTCGGTTTGTTCACTGTATTGCAGTCATTTTTGATTTCCTGGTATTGTGTTTATGTGCTCAAGGTGATGATGATCGGTTCTTTTACTTTAATCCTGTTGATTACTTTACTGACGGCCATGATTGCCCTCACTTTGGGGATGCTGATTTCCACTCTTGCCAATAATGAATTCCAGATGATCCAGTTTATTCCCTTATTAATTGTTCCCCAGGTTTTCTTTTCCGGTCTATTTGATCTACCTCCTGTCATAGAGAAACTTGGTTACGTTATGCCGCTGTATTATATAGCCGGAGCTTTGACCCAGGTGATGATCAAGGGAAAGGGCTTGGAACCCATTGCCGGAGATTTAGGGATCATCTTGGCCTATTCCGCTGTCTTCATGACTTTGAATACCCTGTTATTGAAGAAATATCGCCGTATTTGAGCAATTGGGGGGCTTGGAATATGAAAAAAAGATTAGTACTTTTAAGACTCGTATGCATAGGGATGGCAGGCATAATGCCGTTCGTGGGCGGTTGCTCCTCCGGGGAACCGGTTTTTGAAGGTGTTGTGGAGACAAGTATCTACGGCCATTACACTGAGGTAGGGGGCAAAATCATCGAACTGCCGGTGGAACCCGGTCAGGAAGTAAAGGCAGGGGATGTGATTGCGGTACTGGATGATACCAATGAACGGTATGCCTTGGAGCAATTAGAGAAAACCCTGGCCAAAAAACAGGCCCTCTTGGCCGAATTGACCTTGGGTGTAGATCCGGAAGAACTGAAGCAGGGCCGGAACAATCTTTCCCTGGCGGAAGTGGCTTACGAAAATGCCCTGCTGACCCGGGATAAGATCAAGCGGGATTATGAAGATGCTTTGGCGTTGTGGGAAGCAGGGGTTTTGGTACAAGCGGAGCTGGATCAGCTCAAGTACCAGGCTGATTTGGCGGAAGCTGCCGTTGAGACGGCAGCCATGCAATTGGATAATGCCAAGCAGCAACTGGCTTTGCTCCAAAAAGGGCTGCCCAAAGAGAAAATAGCCGGGGCCCAAGCGGATGTGGAGTTAACGGAGGTCCAGATTCGTCAAAGTAAAAATAATTTGGCCAAATATACTATTACTGCTCTTTGTGACGGTACGGTGATCAGTAAAAACTACCTGCCGGGCAGCATTGTCTCTCCCGGTTCTAATCTGGTGGACATCGCTTCGGCAACGGAAAAGCATCTGGTGGTTTATGTGCCGAGGGAATACCTGTCTCAGTTGAGCCACGGTCAGGAAGCAGTGCTCCTAAGCGGCGAGACGGAATACCGGGGGACCGTCAGCTTTATTGATGTGAAGGCTCAATATACTCCTAAAGAACTGCAGACCCAAGCCAACAGGAACAAGGAGAGCATGAAGGTCAAAGTTGGCTTGTCTCCGGAGTTTCCCATAAAGATAGGGGAAAGAGCAAAAGTAGTGTTTCCTTCCGCTTTTTCTAAGGAAGGGCTTAAGGGTAGATGAAAAAATTACCTGCATTTAATTGACACAAACTTTGTTAATTGTTAGAATCAACGTTGTAGCATGAACATGCTACTACAAAAACTGACATAGAAGGTTGTCATTTTTTGTAATAAACTGTTTTTTTCTGAAAAAAGGTAGAGCCGTTCTGACGCTGAGGAGGCTTAATTATTGTATAATTTATCCCTAAGTAAGATCGCCGAAGCTATTGAGGCTAAACTGATCGGTGAAGGTGAGCGGGTTGAACCCAGGGGTGCTTCAATAGACACCAGGAAACTAAAGCCTGGTGATCTTTTCTTTGCTCTGGCCGGGGAAAAAACAGACGGTCATCATTACCTGGCTGAGGCTTACCGGTTAGGTGCTGTTGCAGCTGTAGTTAATCGTATCCCACCTGAACTCCAAAGAATGGATTTTCCCTTACTTCTGGTGCCGGAACCGGAAAAGGCTTTGCAACGGTTAGCTTTAGTTCAGCGAAATTTGGCACAGGTTCCGGTCATTGCCGTTACCGGGAGTACAGGTAAGACTACGACTAAAGATATTTTGGCTTCCATTCTTGCTGTAAAAGGAAATGTCTTAAGTACCAGGGGAAATTACAATAATGAGTTAGGCCTGCCATTGACGTTGCTTGCTTTGGAAAAGCAGCACTGGGCGGTTGTTACGGAAATGGGTATGGATGCCTTAGGCGAAATAGATTTTTTGGCGTCAATTGCCCGGCCAACCCATGGGGTAATAACCAATATAGGTCGTGCACACCAAGAAATTTTGGGCTCACAGGAGAAAATTGCTCAAGCCAAAGCTGAATTGTTCCCCCATATCTCGCCGGAAGGTGGACTTGTTTTAAATAAACAGGATGAAGTAAAACTTAGACCGTGGCTCCCTAATGTTCGCTGCCGGATAAGTTGGATTGATTATTTGCCGCCCGCAGACCTATGGGTTACAGAAATACGGCCCAATGAGCACAACCATGGCCATACCTTTGAAGTCTGTGCTGAAGGCAGAAGGATCCCTTTAACGTTAAACATTCCGGGCCGGCATAATATTATCAACTCACTGGCTGCTGTTAGTATTGCCAGGCAACTGGGGCTGTCATGGGAGGAAATAAAACTGGGTTTAAGCATGGTGCATTTGACTCCCATGAGACTGGAAATAATCCAGTTGCCCGAACAAAAATTAACTTTAATTAATGACGCTTATAATGCGAGCCCGGATTCTATGGCCTCAGCCCTGGAAGTATTACAGAGTGTGGCGGGCAAACGAAGAAAGATAGCTGTTCTGGGGGATATGTTTGAGCTTGGTTCTTATTCAGTTAAGGGCCATTTTGAAGTGGGTGAGAAAGCCAAAGCCATCCAGCCTGAATATCTCATTACAGTGGGAGAGTTGGGTCGTTTCATTGCTGAAGGTGCAATAAAAGCAGGCTTTCCGCAGAGCAAAACGAGATCTTTTCGAGAAAACCAGGAAGCTTTGTTGTTTTTAAAAAGTATTGTTACTGCAGGAGATGTAATACTGGTTAAGGGCTCTCGTGGAGTACAGATGGAGCAGATTGTTGCAGGTTTATGTCCAATAGGGCCCTAAAAATGTTGGGCGGTTTAGATTGACTGCTTTTAATTTTTTTCTTATGGCATGGCAATATTTGCATTATGAGCAATGCATGGCGATACAAAAAAGTACGAGGCAATGTGTTCTTAAAATCAGGAGGTCATCATGGATATTTTTGGTAACATCGAATCCAACGTCCGGTCTTATTGCAGATCTTTCCCAGATTTATTTACCAAGGCTAAGGGTTCCAAACTGGTTGCAGCGTCAGGAAAAGAATATATTGATTTCTTTGCCGGTGCAGGAGCATTGAATTACGGTCATAATAATGATTTCATTAAGAAACAGGTAATTGATTATATCATGGGGGATGGGGTAATCCATGCCCTGGACATGTATACCCAGGCGAAAAAAGAATTCTTAGTGACCTTCAATGAATACATCTTAAAACCCCGCAAATTAAATTACAAAATTCAATTTCCCGGCCCTACAGGTACTAATGCCGTAGAAGCGGCACTGAAGTTAGCCAGGAAAGTGAAAAATCGTACGGGAATATTTTCGTTTATGGGCGCATTCCACGGGATGTCCTTAGGAAGTTTAGCGGTTACCAGCAACTCATACCACCGTAAAGGAGCGGGCATACCGCTGGATAATGTTACCTTTATTCCGTATTGCAATACTTTCAGCAATGGATTTGACAGCATTGATTATCTGACCCAAATATTGGCGGACAGTCATTCAGGAGTGGAAAAGCCGGCGGCCATTATTTTGGAAACGGTGCAAGCCGAAGGTGGAATCAATGTGGCCCCTGTAGATTGGTTGCAGCGGTTGGCTGAGCTTTGTCGCCAGGAAGATATTCTTTTGATTTGCGACGATATCCAGGTTGGGTGCGACCGGACCGGTACCTATTTTTCTTTTGAGAGGGCCGGAATAATACCTGATATAGTTATACTGTCCAAATCCATCAGTGGGTATGGTTTTCCTCTGTCCCTGTTATTGATTAGGCCGGAATTGGATATTTGGCAGCCCGGTGAACACAACGGTACTTTTAGAGGCAACCAGTTGGCTTTTGTAGCTGGACGAGCCGCTTTGGAATACAGGAAAAACACTTCGTTAAGCGATGAAGTCAGGTTAAAAGCCCGGTTATTGGAAAGTTTTCTGAAGGAGCAGATTGCCTCTATACATAGGCAGATTGAGATAAGAGGCATTGGCATGATTTGGGGTGTCGACCTGTCACGATGCGGAGAGGGAGATCTGGCCAAAGAGGTTGCCAGACGGTGTTTTGAACTGGGATTGATCATTGAGCGTGTTGGGCGGGGAGACACAGTAATGAAAATAATGCCTCCATTAAACATAAGCAGGGATGAACTGATGGCCGGCTGTCAAATCCTTGGACAAGCTATCCGAGAAACGCTTAGTCGTAAATCAGCAGATGGTTTAAAAGGTGCCCTATAATACTGACCTTTGGATGAGGAGGAGGAAAATTGGATAAACCCACAAGAAACTTTGCAGCAAAATACCATGAGTTCTTGCAGGCGCATCCAAAAGGCCATTTTATGCAATCTCTGGGATGGGCAAAACTAAAATCAGAGTGGAAGAATGAAATTATTTGCGTTGACGATGAAAATGGTAATATTAAAGGCTCCATGAGTTTGCTGATTAGAAAACTGCCGTTTTTACCTTATACAATAATGTATTCTCCTCGGGGACCGGTTTGCGATCCTCATGATGCACAAGTTATCAAAGAACTGCTGGACAAGGCCAAAAAAGTTGCCAAAAAATATAAGAGCTATGTTTTAAAGATGGATCCGGACATTGAGATAGAAGATAAGGAATTTGAAGAGATTGTCAAGAAGCTTGGTATGAGAATATTCCAGGGACTGGGAAATTATGATGGAATTCAACCCCGGTTCGTATTCAGGCTGGATTTAAGAAATAAAACCGAAGAAGAATTAATGAAAAACTTTCACCACAAGACCAGGTACAATATCCGGCTGGCTCAAAGAAGAGGTGTCCGCATTAAAATTGGTACCAGGGATGACATTGCGATTTTTCACAAACTGATCGTTGAAACCGGGATCCGGGACGGATTTATTGTCAGGCAACAGGAGTATTATGAACAGGTCTATGATTACCTGGGACCTGAGCATGTTAGGGTTTACCTTGCTTATTATGAGGATACACCAATTGCCGGTTCGATTGCTATTCTCTGGGGCAACAAGTGTTGGTATCTTTATGGAGCCAGTAGCAATCAACTGAGAAATCTGATGCCTAACTATCTCTTACAGTGGGAAATGATTAAATGGGCGTTGGAATCAGGCTGTGATATTTATGATTTCAGGGGAGTGCCGGGGGATTTGAGTGAGGACAACCCGATGGTCGGATTGTACCGCTTCAAAAAAGGATTTAAGGGAAAGTATACAGAGTTTGTGGGGATGCTTGATTACGTCTTTAATCCTTTTGTTTATTTCTTGGCAGAAAACGGCATTACCCTTTTCAGAAGGTCCAGAAGGATACTGTTCATTTTAAAGAATCGAATTACCGGGGCAAAATAGGTTCTTTTTGGTGTTGCTTTTAAGCGGATTTTTCAACAAGGGGTGAGGTCCTCCGGGTTTCATTTTATTATGTTTGTTTCCTTGAGCATCAAGTTGAGGGAGTTTGTGTAAAGTGGCGGAACCGGCTAATACTGCTAGTACCAAAACAACAGGTAATAGAGGACTTGCTAAAGCTGCAGGGATCGTTATGGTTGCCATGTTGGTATCAAGGGTTCTCGGGTTTGTGCGGGACCTGGCCATGACATCCCAATTTGGCCGCTCTTACATGACTGATGCTTATATTGCCGCTTTTACGATACCGGATTTAATCTATGATTTACTGATAGGGGGAGCACTCAGCTCAGCGTTTATCCCGGTATTTTCCAGCTACCTGGCCCAGGGAAAAGAGGACGAAGGCTGGGAGGTAGCCAGTACTGTCGTCAATATCGCCATAGTTGGCTTGTGTATAGGGATTGCTTTAGGATTTTACTTTACTCCCGCATTGGTGTCCTTGGTAGCCAGTAAGTTCGATGGCGAAAGATTGGATTTGACGGTAAAACTGTCCCGAATAATGCTTCCTTCCGTACTTTTTACAGGCTTAAACGGAATAATGTTCGGGATTCTCAATTCATATAAAAAATTTACTTACCCTGCCATCGGAGCGGTTATTTATAACGTAGGAATTATTGCAATGGGTCTTTTATTGGGACCTCATATCGGTATAGCCGGCTTTTCCATTGGGGTTGTTGTTGGGGTAATTGCCAGCTTTTTGCTTCAGATTAGTTCCCTATTCTTCTTACGAAAAATGAAATATAGACCCGTTTTTAAACTGAATCATCCAGGGATTAAAAAAATAGGTTCATTGGCCATCACATCCATAATTGGATTATCAATCGGACAAATAAACTATATAGTTAACCAGAACCTGGCATCGGGTCTCTCTTTAGGGAGTATTACAGCATTAAGGATGGCAAATAGAATAATGTGGGTGCCTATTGGTATATTTGCCCACTCCATCGGTGTTACTATTTTCCCCACTCTCGTATCCAATGTAGCCACCCAGCGAATAAAAGAATTCAAAGAAAATTTTTCTTACGGCATTCGGATGATTTTGTTCATTATCATTCCGGCTTCCGTTGGCCTGATGACATTCGGTGAACCGATCGTGCGGCTGCTGTTTGAGCAAGGACAATTTCAGCGGACTGATACCATAGCCACTGCGGAGGTATTGTTTTTTTACGCCATCGGAATGATTGCGCAATCTGCTATCTCGATTATTACCCGTGGTTTTTATGCTTTTCATGATACCAGAACTCCCATTAAAGTCGGCTTATTTACCATTGTTGCTAATTATACTTTTAGTCATCTCTTTATTGGGTACCTGGGGGCAAAAGGTTTAGCTTTGGCTTATTCATTGACCGGTTTTCTTAACATGACTGCGTTGTTCCTTTTGTTAAGACTAAAAGTTGGCTCAATGGGCATGAAAAAGATCTCCGTTTCAGCCCTTAAGACTGTAGCGGCCTCATTGGTTATGGGGGTTTGTACATATTTTATGAGGCAATTTTATGAGTCTCTGATACTTATTAACGAAAAAAGTACACAGCTCATCGAAGTTGTCCTGATTGTCGGGATTTCTGCCGTCATTTACTTATTGCTGACCAAAGCTTTGCGCATGGAAGAAGCGAATATAGTAGTCAATAATTTTCTGGCAAGGTTTAGGGCAAGTTCCATTGCCGCAATCGCCGGCAAAAAAGATAAAAGGGTTGGCCGCAAGGCGAATTAGCCGGACGGAACCAGGATTAATTGAAAAAAGGGGAAAGTTTGAATGAAGAGGTTTTCAGTTTCAGATTATGTCCATGAGATTGAGAAAAACAATTTATTGATTCAAACAAGCTGTCCCATAGAAGCCGGTGATGTAGTAGTCAAAAAGGTGTCCTATCATTCCAATGATGTAACGGAGAATACTCTTTTTGTATGCAAAGGAGCAGGTTTCAAAGAAGAATATTTAGACATGGCCATCGCAAAAGGAGCGGTTGCTTATATCAGCGAAAAGGACTACCATAAGGACATACCTTGTATCATGGTGAGTAATGCCTATCAAGCTTTATCCCTTGTGGCAAGAATGTATTATAATGACCCGCAGCAAAACTTAAAATTGATCGGTATTACAGGAACAAAGGGAAAAACGACTACTGCCTTTTTTGTTAAACATATATTGGACGAATATTTACGGGCCAGGCAATTACCCGAAGCGGCAATTATTACAACCGATGCTGTTTTTGATGGCAGAAACAGGATTTCATCAAACTTAACCACTCCGGAATCTTTGGATTTACAGAAATACTTCTTTAATGCCGTCAATAACAACACCCAATATATGATTGTTGAGGTTTCCAGTCAGGCACTGAAATATGGGAGGGTTTATGGCGTTCGCTTTGATGTTGGCGTCTTTTTAAATATTTCCGAAGACCATATTAGTTCGATAGAACATGCTGATTATAACGATTACTTTGCTTCCAAACTGAAACTGTTCGACAGTTGTGTTACCGCATGTGTCAACTTGAATTCCGATGAGGTTGCTAAAGTGCTAGCCGCCGCACAAAAGGCGGATCGAGTCATAACCTTTAGTATCGGACAAGCCGCTGATGTTCACGGCTACAATGTAATAGACGATCCTTTTGAGCCTGTGTTTTATGCCAAAACCGATTTGTTCAACAAAAAATTTAAACTGAAAATGTCCGGAACCTTTAATATTGAAAATGCCCTTGCCGCCATGGCGGTGACCTACTCTTTGGGAGTCCCGGAAAAATACATATATGCGGGATTAAGTAAAGCTAAAGTCCAGGGCAGGATGGATAAATACACCAGCAAAAACGGAGATAAAGTAGTTGTTGTCGATTATGCACATAACAAGCTAAGCTTTAATAAACTTTATGATGCTGTGCAAAAACAATATCCCGGCAGGAAGATTATCACTGTTTTTGGCTGTCCCGGTGAAAAAGCAATCAGCAGGAGGAGGGACCTGGGGTTAATTTCCGGGTTAAGATCTGACAAAATAATTCTGACTATGGAGGATCCCGGTACCGAGAATATAAGGGAAATTTGTGAGGAAATAGCGCAATATGTAAAGCAAAACAACAATGATTACGAAATAGTTGAAGATAGGGCGGAAGCCATTAGGAGAGCCATCCTCTTGCCGGAACCGAACACGGTGGTTTTGATTACGGGCAAAGGTGACGAACGCTACCAGAGGATCGGTAAAAAAACAATCAAGTACCCTTCCGATGTTGACAATGCTATAAGATTCTTAGCAGAGTATGAGACCATGACGAGGCTAAAAAAGGTGAATTAATCTAAGAAAATCTAAACAAAGGACGGTTGCACTTTGAAGTTTATAGAAAGAGATTTTGTTCCGGTTTTGTTTGGCAGCGATATCAATACATATGGGATGGCCAGGGCTTTTTATGAAGAATACGGGATAAAAAGCGTCGTAATTGGCAAATTTCCGTCAGGACCAAGTTGTAACAGTAAAATAATAGATTACTATTCGGATCTTAATATAGGCCGGCAGGATGTTTTTCTGAAGCTGGTTGATGGTATTTCCAAAAAGTATCCGGATAAAAAAATTCTCCTTATCGGTTGCGGTGACAATTATGTAGAGTTGATTGTGCGCAACCGGTCCCAGTTTGACAAGAATGTTGTTACGCCGTATATAGACGAAGCATTGCTGGAACAACTTTTAACCAAGCAAAAGTTCTACGAGATGTGTGAACGCTATAATTTGGATTATCCAAAAACACTCATTTACGACAAAACCATGGGTAACGACTTGTCTTTACCCTTTGACTTTCCGGTTATCGTAAAGCCTTCAAACAGTATTGAATACTGGAAGAATGATTTTCCGGGGCAAAAGAAAGTATACCGGATCAACAATCAGGACGATTTAAATGATGTTGTTAACCGGATTTACCAGGCCGGTTATAACGACAGCTTGATTATACAGGAGTATATACCGGGAGATGATTCGTTCTTAAGAATCATGGTTTGTTATTCGGGCAAGGACAAGAAAGTAAAATTAATGTCCTTAGCTCATGTCATGTTAGAAGAATACACCCCCCAGGGATTGGGCAGCACTTCTGTGCTAATTACTGATTATAACCAAGAATTGTCGGACAAAATAAAGACATTTTTAGAAGAAATAGGGTACGTTGGTTTTTCAACCTTTGATATCAAGTACGATGAGAGAGACAAAAAGTACAAAATACTGGAGATAAACTGTCGTCAAGGTAGAAGCAGTTCTTGCGTGACAGGCGCCGGATTTAACCTGGCCAAATATGTTGCCGAAGAACATATTTACAATAAATCTTTTGATTTCCAGGTCGTGAAAAACAGGATTCTTTGGGTTGTAATACCTTTGCCCATTGTATTTAAGTATGTAAAAGACAAAGCTCATCTGGCGGAAATCAGGCAATTAATCAGGGACAAAAAAGTTTTTAATCCTTTATTTTTAAAGGGGGACTACAAGATAAAAAGATTATTGTATTTATGTAAATCCTATTTAGGCCGATTTATTAAATACAGGAAATATTATCCTCGCGACTTTTCTAATTAATCTTGCCGGTCTCATCTTTGCATCCAGTATGGTTTGGCGTATGAGCCTCATCTTTGGTGTCATGGTACCTGATCTTATTATTCGGGGGGATCTTTATGACAGTTAAGAAAGTCGTAGGTTTTGATGACTTTTTAGAAGATTCTTTTAAAGAAAATGTTTCTAGAGAATTAAGGTTGTCCGCTGAAGAATTAGAATATCTATTAAGCAAGTACCCAAAAGCTACTGTAACTGCCTTGTCTAGGCGAGAATCAGCCGATGGGAAATGTTGGTATTTGGTTCAATTCTAGTTTAGGGTCACCGGTACATATCACCATATTTTTGCCTTTGGGAAGGCAGTGGCGGCAAATGTCTATTGCCGCCGTTTTTAATACTTGGCTTAGCATGTTTCCCGGCAAGTTTTCCTTACACCGGTGCTGAAAAAGGTGGGCATTTACCAAAATGAGGTGTAGAGTTATAATATATTTATTGTAAATGAATAACGGTAGTGCTGAGGAGAGACAGAAGTGAATCTTAAGAACCGGTTGTTCCGAGGAGATTGTATTGATGTACTGAGTACGTTTCCTGATCAATCCGTTGACATGGTTTTTGCGGACCCGCCATATAACCTGCAGTTAGAGCAGGAGTTGTACAGGCCTAATGAAACCAGGGTAAACGGTGTGGAGGACGCCTGGGATAAGTTTGCCAATCTTGATGAGTATTACGACTTTACCAAAAGATGGTTGGCTGAATGCAAGCGGATATTGAAGGATACCGGCACCATCTGGGTCATCGGTACTTATCACAACATTTTTACCGTTGGGAAGGCAATGCAGGATCTGGGTTACTGGATCCTGAATGATATTGTGTGGATTAAGAGCAACCCAATGCCCAATTTCAGAGGCGTCCGTTTCACCAACGCCCATGAAACCCTGATTTGGGCGAAAAAGAATAAGGACCAGAAACAATATACCTTCAATTACCAGGCCATGAAAATGCTGAACGACGGCAAGCAAATGAGAAGTGACTGGGTGATACCACTGTGTACCGGCAGTGAAAGAATAAAATTAAACGGTGAAAAAGCCCATTCCACTCAGAAACCGGAAGCATTGTTGAAACGGGTGATTCTGGCCAGTACCAAGGTTGGAGATCTGATTCTTGATCCCTTTTTCGGTACAGGAACCACCGGGGCGGTTGCCAAGAAACTGCGTCGCAACTGGGTAGGGATTGAAAAAGAACAGTTGTATATTGATATTGCCTTAAAACGGATCAACAGTGTCGAAGTTTCAGGAGAAAACCTGAGCTTGTTTACCACTCCTTCCAAGCGTGACCGGCCCAAAGTCCCCTTCGGTACTTTGGTAGAGCGGGAACTGCTCCGGGTAGGAGAGACCCTCTATTCCCAGGACCGGGCCTTCACGGCTGTGGTCTGTGCTGACGGCAGTTTACAGGCTAACGGCTACAGGGGCTCTATTCATAAAATAGGTGCAGTCTTACAAGGAAAGAAAACTTGCAATGGATGGGATTTTTGGCATTGCGAAAGAGAAGGAAAACTTGTTTCCATTGACAGATTGCGCACCCAGTATCTAAGAGAATATTATGGCTTGGAAGTGGAGACAATCTGATTCCGGCTTAAAACCTTGACCGCTTTTAAAAGCTCCTAGCCAATTCTTCGGCCTCTCTTATAGCCTCATTGACAATGGCATCAATATCGATACCGATTACATCCAGGTTGTTGGCTGCGATAGTGGTGTAATCAGTTACCCCCAAAAAGCCAAGGATGGTTTTGATATATCTGTCTCCCATTTCCAGCAGGGCCAGGGATCCTTCGGAGTATTCCCCTCCTCTGGTGGTAATATTGACCGCTTTTTTCCCCTGGCAGAGGCCAACGGGGCCCGTTTCCGTATATTTGAAGGTGATCCCGCTGATACAGATATAGTCAAAATAGGCTTTTAAGATGGCGGGAACACCCAGGTTCCACAATGGTTCAGCGAAAACATACTTGTCTGCATCCAGGAACTGATAGGTATATTTTAAAACAGGATGGTTTCTTCCTTCTTCCGGTGAGAGACGATGGAGATACAGATCTTCCTCCTTCAGGAAATCAATCCTTTCTTGATATAGATCCAAGGTAATAATTTCATCCTGTGGATGGTTTTTTTGGTATACAGTGACAAACCTGTCGGATATTTCGAAGGTTCTCGATGCGTCCCTCCTGGCATTTGCTTTAATATAAAGGACTGTGCCCATGGATGCTCCTCCTTCAGTTACATAGCTTTTCGTTACATGCAGCTTCATTATGAGGTTTTACCGGTGATTCTTTTTTCATACCAAAAGTGCCCCTGATAAAAGTTGCCAAAGTACCGATTAAGTTGGTTCCGGTGACAGTTCGGGCGCTTTTCGGGCCGAATCTTGGTCTTTCTGAAAGCCCCGGAGAAGCTGTTGCTCATTAACCAGCCAGAGAACCAGTACCAGGGCTAAAGCAGCTAAAAAGCCGCCCCCCAAGAACATAACCCCTCTGTTGAACCCCAGCAATAAATCGAAGGCAGGAGGGCCAATGGCTACCCCGACAAAGCGTACTCCCCCGTATAGGGCTGTAATTCCTCCTCGTTCTTCCAGCCGGACGGAGCTGGTGACCAAAGTGTTGACCGCCGGTAATACCAAACCGGTGCCGATGCCCATCACGACAACTCCCACAAAAAAAGCCAGGTCCGTACTGATGAGGCCAATGGTGGTCATGGATGCACCCACCATGACCAAACCAATGATCATGAAAAACTTCAGTCTCCCTAATTGATTTTCCAAAAACCTGCCGCCGAAAAAGGAAGTGGAAGACATGGCCAGCACCGGTACCGCCAAAGCGAAGCCCTTGATCATACCGTCTAAGCCGTAATTTTTTTCCAGCACATCGGAAAGGTAAGACAGGATGCCGAACAGGACGAGCAGGACGATGCTGCCGGCAAAATAACAGCCGGTTAAAGATTTCCCCTTTTGCTGAAAAATATTTTTCAGTTTTCCGATGTAGGCACCGGCCGATTGATTTCGTTCTTTGGGAGCCGGTTCTTTAATAATCATCCAGACAAACAAGGCGATGGGAATTGCCAAAATGGCATAAACAAAAAAGAGGGCATACCAAATGATGAGGGCGACGGCGGCTCCCAGGATGGGACTGATTACTTTGCCCAAGCCGTTAGCGGCTTCCAATCCCCCGAGGGCTTTTGCTCTTTCCGAACTGGTAAAAATATCACTGACCAGAGCCATGGCTATGGGTCCCGTGCCACTGGCTCCCAAGCCTTGAATGACCCGGCCGGTTAAAAGCAGCGGGTAGGACTTCCACCAAAAGGCTGCTAATCCGGAAACAACTCCACCGGCGGCATAAATAATTAGGGCGGGGATGATAATAGGTTTGCGGCCGTATTTGTCTGCCAAAAACCCCATCACCGGGATGGCGACGCCCGCCGGCAGGGAAAACAAAGTAATTGTCAAGCCGGCCTCCATTTTGGTAATCTCCATGGCTTTTTGCATATCCGGCAAGACCGGAATCAGCATGGAATTACCCAATACCATAATCAAAGGCACACCACTTAAGGCCAGCAGTTTCCATAAACTTTCTTTTTTCATGTTACTCTCCTCGGATTATCTCTGTTTTTCCGAACGCTAAAACTATTATTGCTTATATTCCCGTTTCTCATGCTGTTTTTGTCACCGGCGAAGCAATCTGTCCGGGCCTGCTAAAGGATGGGCAGGAAAAAGAAAGGAAATGTCGTAATTATAATGAATAGCCAATAATATCCAGATGAAAGGAGACTTTAATTATGCCCATTATCACCGTTGAAATGCTTGAAGGACGCACTTTGGAGCAAAAAAGAGCTATGGTGGAGGCGGTAACCAAAAGTGTCTGTGAAACCTGCAATTGCCCCAAGGAAGCGGTGACCATTGTCATTCACGAGCTGCCTAAAACCAACATCGCGAAAGAGGGTAAACTGCTTAGCGAAAGTTGACCGCCGGTTACAGGGGGAGGTAAGATTGCTATTACGGGAAATTGCTGAGGAACGGGAAGAAAGGGAGCTGGCTCCCCGGGCAACCAGGAGCAGGGACACAAAAGGAAGGTTAAAACCGGAGCAACCTTGCGAGGTACGCACCGAATTTCAGCGGGACCGGGACCGGAGCATCCACAGCAAGAGTTTCAGGCGGCTGAAAGATAAAACCCAGGTCTTTGTCATTGCGGAAGGAGATCATTACCGGACCAGGCTGACCCATACTTTGGAGGTGGCCCAAATTGCCCGGACCATCGCCAGGGCGTTGCGGCTCAATGAAGATTTGACGGAAGCCATTGCCTTGGGCCACGACTTGGGACATACTCCCTTTGGCCATGCCGGGGAGGAAGCCTTAAACGCCGTTTGCCCCGATGGTTTTAAACATAACGAACAAAGCCTGCGGGTGGTGGAGAATTTGGAGGGAGGGAACGGTCTCAACCTGACTTGGGAGGTTCGGGACGGTATTTTAAACCATACCGGCAACGGTTTCCCGTCCACTTTGGAAGGCCAGGTAGTCCGCATTGCCGACCGGGTGGCCTATATTAATCATGATATTGATGATGCCATGCGGGGAGGATTGATCACCATGGCGGATCTGCCCCGGGACTGCCTGGCAATTTTAGGAGCCAAACACCGGGATCGCATTAATACCATGGTCAGGGATTTGATCCTGACCAGCTGGGACAGCGACCGGATCACCATGAGCGACGAGGTCCGGCAGGCCACCGATGAATTGCGTAATTTTCTTTTTGCCAGGGTTTACATTGGTTCTTCCGCCAAAAGAGAAGAAGCCAAAGCGAAGAGAATGTTGCAGGATCTATATTGGTTTTACCTCGACAAAACGGATGTGTTCCGGTCGGAGGTGAGCTTCCGGGAGGGGGACAGTCTGGAACGGCAAGTCTGCGATTATGTGGCCGGAATGACCGACCGCTATGCCGTGGCCCAATACGCAAAACATTTCGTACCACAGGGTTTTAAAAGTTGATCATGGGAGTGAGCTTGTTGCCAAAACTCTTTGGAATCTCGGATCTGCATTTGCCGGGATCAACAGACAAGACGATGGATCTATTCGGTCCCCAGTGGACCAATCACGGACAACAAATCGCCGTCAACTGGCTGAATGCGGTGCAAGAGGAGGATATCGTCCTGATTCCGGGTGACATCTCCTGGGCCATGAAATTGCCTGAGGCTCAGCCGGATTTGGACCTAATCGGGTCCTGGCCCGGCAGAAAAGTCCTGGTCAGGGGCAATCATGATTACTGGTGGCAGAGTATCAGTAAGCTGCGACAGGCTCTCCCGCCCACCATGTATGCCATCCACAATGACAGTCTCCACCTGGAGGGAATCAACTTCTGCGGCACCAGGGGCTGGAAGATACCCGGTGATGAGGGTTTCACTCAGGAGGACGAAAAAATCTACCTGCGGGAATTGCACAGGTTGGAGCTCTCCCTGCAAGCGATCAGGGCTGAAGGGGAAATAATAGTGATGCTCCACTATCCTCCCTTTAATGAAAAAGGGGAACCATCAGGATTTGTCTCCCTGATGAAACAATATGGAGTGGCCAAATGCGTGTACGGGCATCTCCATGGACCTAAAGGAAAGGGAGGGGTCACCGGCCCGGTGGACGGCATTTCTTATTATCTTGTTTCCTGTGATCAACTGGGATTTGCACCGATGCTCATTGCCGACATAAAATGAGGGTAACTCCTCTTCGCTAGTCAGGCTATTCAGGTAGTGACTAGATACCTGACAGGGAGTACCCTCATGTGTTAGTATGACCGGAAAAAACCGTTCTTATGCCAATAAATAAAAAAAGACACTCCAAAGAGTGCCTCAAGAGGAGAAAGAAAGATTCAAAAAGAATGAAGCATAGCTCATTCATTACTGATATTATAGCACATCGTATATATTTTATTACCAGGTAAGTATTGCTATTAACCGGGAGGCTTTTTGGGCTTCAGCATTGGCTTTACTATTAAAGGAAAGAGGATACCTTTGTACAGAGCATAAATGCTGGTTCCTAAGACGAGGATTAATAAGATGAGGGCTGTTAACGTAGCCATCCAATCCACCTCCTCACCCAAAGTTTTTCCTGATTTGCCCGTTTCATTCATCAAAAACAGGTCTAGCGGAGGAAATCGCAAAATAAAAAAGAAATGAGGAATTCCGGTGCGGATTTTGGTGGATGCCGATGCCTGTCCCCAAACGGTGATGGAGCTCCTTGGGGCAGAGGCTCTCAAAAGAAATTTGGAGGTCCTTTTTGTTACCAGTCTTGCCCACGTCAGGGAAGAAGAACGTTGGCAGGGTTATCAGTTTTTAATTGTGGACCAATTGCCTGAGGCAGTGGACCTGGCCATTGCCAACCGCCTCCGGTCCGGCGACCTGGTCGTTACCCAGGATTACGGATTGGCAGCCCTGGCTTTGGGGAGAGGGGCCCTGGCCCTGTCCCCTTCAGGGTTGATCTACGATGACGACAATATCGGTGCTTTACTGAGCTGGCGCCACCTGAGCGCGGTACAGCGAAGAAAGGGAGCCAGGGTCCGGGGTAATATCCGGGACCTGAAGCCCCAGGAATTGCTCCGTTTCCAGGACGCTTTAAATAAGGTCTTAGGGTTTGGCTAGCAGGAAATAAGGCGGTTTTTGGCGAATCTTTAGTAAAAGTGCCGAGGTGGTCTGGGTGGCGGGACTCTTTCGTGAGGAAATCATTGAGGAGATACGGGGACGGATCGATCTGGTCGATTTCGTCGGAGAGTACGTCAACTTACGCAAACAGGGAAACAGTTTTGTGGGTAATTGTCCCTTTCACGCCGATAAAACACCTTCTTTCCATGTGACACCGGAGAACGGTCTTTTTTATTGCTTTGGGTGCGGTGTAGGAGGAGATTTATTCTCCTTTGTCATGAAAATTGACCATTTGGATTTTCCCCAAGCAGTGGAAAAACTGGCCCGGCGGGCGGGAGTATCCCTGGAAAGAGAGCTGCCGGGCGGTGCAAAGCAGGCAAGTGCAGACCGGTTAAACCGGCTCAGGGAAATCAACCGGGAAGCCGCCTTATTTTTCTTTCGCAATCTCAGGGGACAGGAAGGGAAAGGTGCCAGGGCTTATTTGCAGTCCAGGTCAGTCAATGAGGAGAGCCAGCGCCTCTTTGCCCTGGGCTATGTACCCCGGGGCAGCAATCTCCTGCAATTATACTTAAAGCAGAAGGGCATTGAGACTGAGGAAATGCTGGCGGCCGGGCTGGTGATCAAAAGGGATGACGGTACTCTCATCGATCGTTTCCGGGACCGGATTATGTTTCCCATTACCGATGTCCGGGGTCGGGTGGTGGGTTTTGGGGGCCGGCTGTTGGGTCCGGGAGAACCTAAATACCTGAACAGTCCGGAGACAAAAGTGTTTCACAAAAAAAGCCTGCTTTACGGTCTTCATCTGGCTTTGCCTGTCATCAGGAAAGAAAAATCCGTCATCCTGGTGGAAGGCTATCTGGATGTGATTGCTCTGCACCAGCATCAGATCAAAAATGCAGTGGCTTCCCTGGGAACCGCTTTTACCCCGGAGCATGGCCGTCTCATCAAACGCTATGCCAGGGAAGTAGTCATTCTCTTTGACAATGATGAAGCCGGACGGAGGGCCACTGACCGGGCCATCGATATTTTTCGTGAACAGGGTCTTAATGTAAAGATTGCCTCCTTGCCGGGGGCAAAAGATCCCGATGAGTTTTTACAGGCCTACGGGCGAAAGGCCTTTCTGGAGGCCTTGGGTAAGGCGTTGCCCATTATTCCTTATCGCCTGGAGCAGTTGAAACAGGAAATTCTTTTAGATGAGCCGGGTAATAAAAGTGTATTGCTGGCCCGCCTGTTTCCGGATCTGGCCAAACTCACCAGCCAGGTGGAGCGGCAGGAATACATTCGCCTGCTGGCCCAGGAGTTAAACCTGTCCGAAGGGGCGATTTGGGACGATTTTCGAAGAAATCAAGGGGAACAACGGCGAAAATATCCATTGTTGAGGGATAAAAGTCCGGAAATAAGGAATAATACCATTGGTAATAAAAATGTAAATTCTTTCCGTAGCCCCTATCTCATTGCCCAGGAGAATATGCTCAAGGTACTGGTTCAGGAACCGGCTCTGGTAACCAGGGTGGAGGAGCAACTGGGCAGCGAAGTATTTGCAGATGAAAAGTGCCGGGAAGTTTTTGACTTAATCAAAAAGCTCGTCGCTGCCCGGCCTGGGGAGCCTGTGCTCACCGCCGATCTGGTGCATTATGCTCCCGAGACTCTGAAAAATTTTATTGCCAAATTAGCCTCAGCCCCGGACCTGCCTCTTGGCGAGCGCCAGGTTGAGGATACCCTCAACAGGTTGCAGTTGCAGTATTTGACTGATCAAGTGGAGCAGCGGCAAAAACAGATTAGGGAAGCAGAGGAAGCAAAGGATTCTTCTGGGGTGCAAAACCTGTTGCAGGAAATTAGCAATTTACAGCGAAAGATTCAATCATTAAAATAGTTAATTCAGGTTTTACCCTTGAGGATAAATTAGGAAGGGGGGACGACGATGCAGGACGAGGGACGTAAAGTAGAAAGTGTTAAAGAACTGATGAAAAAAGGCAAGGATCGGGGCATGCTCACTTATCAGGAGATTGCAGATCACTTGCAGGGTATAGAGTTAACTCCGGAGCAGATTGATGAGATCTATGAACAACTGGGCAATATGGGCATCGATGTGCTGCCCGACGGTGCCGAGATCCAGAAAGTAGAGGAAGAAACCCATAAGGAAGAAGACATTGATCTTTCTATACCGGAAGGTATAGGCATCGATGACCCCGTACGGATGTACCTCAAGGAAATAGGCAGGGTACCCCTGTTAACGGCGGACGAGGAGATAGAATTGGCAAAGCGGATGGAACAGGGAGATGAGGAGGCCAAGAGACTTTTGGCAGAGGCTAACTTAAGGTTGGTGGTTAGCATCGCCAAAAGATATGTAGGTAGAGGGATGCTCTTCCTGGACTTAATTCAGGAGGGTAACCTGGGTCTCATCAAGGCAGTGGAAAAGTTCGATTACCGGAAAGGATTCAAGTTCAGCACTTATGCTACCTGGTGGATCCGGCAAGCCATTACCCGGGCCATCGCTGATCAGGCCCGTACCATTAGGATACCCGTCCATATGGTGGAGACCATTAACAAGTTGATTCGTGTGCAGCGGCAGCTTTTACAGGAGTTGGGGCGGGAACCCCTACCTGAGGAAATTGCCCAGCAGATGGATATACCGGTAGAGCGGGTACGGGAGATTATGAAGATTGCCCAGGAGCCAGTTTCTTTGGAAACTCCCATCGGGGAAGAAGAAGACAGCCATTTGGGGGATTTTATTGAAGACGAGGATGCTTTGGCGCCGGCAGAGGCCGCTTCCTTTATGCTGTTGAAGGAGCAATTGGAAGAGGTGTTGGAAACCCTTACCGCCAGAGAAGAAAAGGTACTCCGTCTCCGTTTCGGCCTTGATGACGGACGTTCCCGGACTTTAGAAGAAGTAGGTCAGGAATTCGGCGTCACCAGGGAGCGGATCAGGCAGATTGAGGCCAAAGCATTGCGGAAGCTAAGGCATCCCAGTCGCAGTAAAAAGCTGAAAGACTATCTCGAATAAAATTTCTTGAGAAATCCCTTGACCAAAACAGAGTCATCGGCTATAATACAACATGTGAGTGACGTTCCTCGGTAGCTCAATGGTGGAGCATCCGGCTGTTAACCGGAGGGTTGTAGGTTCGAATCCTACCCGGGGAGCCATTTTTTAAAGATTGTTAATGACTAGTTACTGTTAAGGTACTAGTCATTTTTACTCCAATTATAACGGGCCTATAGCTCAGCGGTAGAGCCGCCGGCTCATAACCGGCTGGTCCCTGGTTCGAACCCAGGTGGGCCCACCATAAATGTGGCCCGTTGGTCAAGCGGTCTAAGACACCGGCCTTTCACGCCGGTAACAGGGGTTCGAGTCCCCTACGGGTCACCACATGGGCGATTAGCTCAGTTGGGAGAGCGCCTGCCTTACAAGCAGGATGTCGGCAGTTCAAGTCTGTCATCGCCCACCATTAAAAGATAACCACCAACCGGTGGTTTTATTTTTTTATAAAACTTATTAAAAAAAGGTTTTTTACCCATCTATTACGAAAAAATAGAAATGGGTGATAGATTTGCCAATGGAAACTGGTATCAAATTGTCCCCCAGGCTAAAGGCTATTGCCGGCCTGGTTATTGCCGGGGAACCGGTGGCGGATATTGGAAGTGATCACGCTTATTTGCCCATTTATTTAGTAAAAAACCGGATAGTGCCGTCAGCCGTTGCCGTGGAAGTCCGTCCCGGTCCTTGGAAAAGAGCTGCTAACCAGGTTAGCCTTCACGGGTTGGCAGGCAAAATAGAGGTACGGCTGGGAGATGGGCTCTCTCCCCTTGAGAAAGGGGAAGCAGCTACCGTCGTGCTGGCGGGTATGGGAGCCAGGACCATTATCCGTATCCTCTCCAATGCTAAAGCTATATTGCCTTCCATCAAAAGGCTGGTTATCCAACCTATGGCTGAAGTATCCTTAGTGCGGCAGTGGCTCTATGAAAACGGCTATCACCTGACCGATGAAGAACTGGTGCAAGAAGGAGAGCACTATTACTTTATTTTAGCGGCAGAGGAAGGCAAAGAAAAATTACCTTCTTCTCTGGAGCTGGAATTTGGGCCTATCCTATTGGCCAAAAAACATCCTT
>JAAZDD010000048.1 GCA_012512955.1 Clostridia bacterium | reverse complement strand
GTTTGGTGTTGTTTTTAACCGGTGTTAATGTGGGTTTCCTGCCTGCAGGAAATTTCCTGGCCTCTGAATTAGCCTCAAACTATAACATGCTTCTGATTCCCTTGGGGATTGTGATCGGTTACTTCATTGTCATTGTGGAACCTTCCGTCCATGTTTTGGTTAAAGAAGTGGAGACGATTACCAGCGGGGCTATCTCCCAAAGGGCCATGTTGACCGGCTTGTCCATCGGGATTGGTTTGTCCGTTTGCATCTCCATGGTGCGGGTCATTACGGGGATCTCTATTTTGTGGTTCCTGATACCCGGCTATGTACTGGCATTGGCACTGACTTTTGTGGTGCCGAAGATTTTTACCGGCATTGCTTTTGACAGCGGCGGTGTTTGCAGCGGACCCATGTCGGCCACTTTTTTGCTGCCCTTTGCCATGGGCGCTTCGGAGGCTTTGGGGGGAAACGTACTCATGGATGCTTTCGGCATTATCGCCATGGTGACCATGACCCCCTTAATTACCATTCAGATATTGGGACTGGTTTACAAGAAACGGATGATCGAGGCCGGCGAAGCTAAACCCATTGACAAGATTGAGGCGGAAGAAGATATTATTGAGTATGAGGAGGCGAATCTTGCCAATGAATAAGAGTTTGGCCAGAGCAGCTGTCAGACTGTTGGTCACTATAGTTGATCGAGGGCAAGGTAATCGGGTGGTGGATGTTTTCCGCAACCGGCAGGTTTACCTGCAGTTCGTCTGTCTCGGCCACGGAACTGCCGACTCCGAGATCCTGGATTACCTGGGATTAGGGGACACGAAGAAAGACCTGGTACTTAGCTTGGTCCCGGCCTCGGCAGTGCAGAATTTGCTGGACACCATTGTCCACAAAATGAAACTGAACTACCCGGGTAAAGGGATTGCTTTTACGGTGCCTTTGTCGGGAATCAGCGGCCTGATTTCGCAGCTGGTGACCAAAGACCAAACCATGGTGGAAGGGGGAAATAATCCGATGGATTCCCAGGGAAAGTACAGTTTGATTGTAACGGTGGTCAATCAGGGATACACAGGGGAAGTGATGGATGCGGCCAAATCGGCGGGAGCTACCGGAGGCACCGTCATTCCGGCCAGGGGGATCAGTAACGACGAGGCGGAAAAATTTCTCGGCATCTCCCTTTTGGCGGAGAAAGAAGTTGTAGCCATCATTGCCCCTAAAGAAAACAAACAGAATATAATGCAGGCCATTGCCCAGGCCGCCGGTCTAAAGACCCCGGCCCGGGGGATTGTCCTGTCCTTGCCGGTGGAAACTATTGTGGGCGTGAATTAGCCCGGAAGACCGTAGTGAAAGTCAAAGCCACAAGAGGGTTGCCTCTCGTGGCTTAATTTTTTGTTCTTATTCTTCTTCCCAGATCTCCGATTTGGAGCCCGGTCCAACCATATGAATGTTCTTCAGGTCCGTTACATAATCGTCAATGGCCTGGACCTGGATCATTTCCTGGCCGTCCATGAAGCGGAAGATGCCGTTATTGAAGTCGGTACCTGTTTCTTTAAAGAAGATTCCTTCGAAAACCACATCTTTGGTATGATGAAAACTCAACCGGTAAGTATCTCCTTCCGGAACCAGGTAAGCACGAATCCCTTTTTCGTAGAAGTCACCGCTGTCTTCCAAATACCGTGGTACGGAACAGATATGGATATCCACAAAAGGAAGTTCCCGCAGCAGGGTATTGATGATGGAACCTTTGGTAATTTCCTGCCAGCGGCTGTGGGCCGTCTGGCCGATGACTACTTGGGTGATTCCTTTTTGACGGGCCACTTCTCCGATTACCTTGGTAAAGGGTCTTTTTTCATTGTCTTTGATTATGTATTCTTCTGCCTTCAGTTCCTTGGCGAGTTTTTTCCACTGGTTAATGTAGTCCGTCTTCTCAGCGTCAAATTCCTCGATGGGGAGGGGATCAACTGTCAGAAGGTATAGGGGGCAATTCAGCATATTGGCCAGTTTGCCTCCCCGGCGAATTAGTCTTTCCCCGTTGGGACCATAATATATGCAAACAAGAATTTTTTCGTCCATACGGGTTTTCATGTTTACCATGGCCAGGCCTCCAATTGGTTGTCTTTTTGCTTCAATTGACAATTTGGATGTTTTATAATGTATAGTATAATACTAACCATGGGATTTTCAACCCCTTCCAGATAATTCAAACATATTCTTTTGATTTCCGGAGAGGAGCAGAGGTGGTCTGATGGCAGCAGGGTTGTGCCTGGCGATTTTTCTTCCTTTTTTGTACGCATTTTTTGTGCCCTTCTTCTATAAATACCTTAACCGGGTCCATACGGGCTGGTTTGTGCTGCCTGTACCGGTGGCTTTGTTTTTGTACTTGCTCAGCTTTCTTTGGACCGCTGAAAGTCCCGTTTTCCTTTCCCTGTCCTGGATCCCTTCCCTGGAAATCAATCTTACCCTGTATCCCGATGGGTTGGCCATGTTGTTTGGCCTCCTTGTTTCAGGGATCGGCGCCCTGGTGGTCTTATACTCCGTCTATTATTTATCCAAAGAGCGGGAGCAATTACATAACTTTTACGTCTATTTGCTGCTGTTTATGGGTGCCATGCTGGGCCTGGTGTTCAGCGATAATATCATTGTTTTTTATTTGTTTTGGGAATTGACAAGCATCTCTTCCTTTTTGTTGATCGGTTTCTGGTACCAGCGGCGGAGATCCCGCTACGGAGCCCAAAAAGCGTTGCTGCTCACTGTCTTTGGGGGATTCTGCCTGTTGGCCGGTCTGCTGGTGCTGGCTAACATCACCGGTACCTTCAGCATCCGGGAAATGATTATCCAGGCGGAGACGATCAAAGGGCATCCCTTATTTGTGCCGGCTTTGGTGTTGATCCTGCTGGGAGCTTTCAGCAAATCAGCCCAGTTTCCTTTTTATATCTGGCTTCCCGATGCCATGGAAGCGCCGACACCCATCAGTGCTTATCTTCATTCAGCCACCATGGTCAAAGCCGGCATTTATCTCATTGCCCGCTTTACGCCTGTTTTCGGCGGCAGTGGGGAGTGGTTTTGGCTGGTGGCCGGAACAGGGCTTCTCACCCTGTTCTGGGGCTCTTTTTCGGCGGTCAGGCAAACGGATTTAAAGGCCATGTTAGCCTATTCCACCGTCAGCCAGCTGGGGATGATTACCTGCTTGTTGGGTCTTGGTTCCGCCGCCTTGTACTTCGGCCCCGGGGAGGCTGCGATGCCCTATGTTACCGCCCTTTTGGCCGGGGTCTTTCACCTGGTCAACCACTCCGTCTTCAAGTGCTGCCTGTTCATGGTGGTAGGCATTATCGACCACGAGACGGGAACCAGGGATGTCCGGAAACTGGGAGGGCTGATCGGTGTGG
>JAAZDD010000047.1 GCA_012512955.1 Clostridia bacterium | reverse complement strand
GTGACTTTCCGGGACTACTACCGTGAGCAGGGCCTCCAGGACCTGAGATCCATGGTGGAGGAAAGCCTGGGTATTGAAATCGCCTATTACGTTTCCGTCCGGAACGCCATCATGGATGAAGTGGAAAGGATCACCGGCCCTATTATCATAGAAGGGGAAAAACTGGACCTGACCGGGATCTTTACCATGGCCACCGGTCCCCGGGATGAGGAAATGCTGGGAGAACTGGTTAAGAGGCTTACCAAACCGGAAGTCTATTTCTGGCAGTTGCCTAAACTGTGCCTTGCGGCCCACCGGCATGTGACCACGGATTTTCCCCTGACCCTGGAAAACCTGTTGCTTCACTACCGGATCGCCACCCGGATCCCGACCCATCACCTCAAGAAGGTGATCCTGTCCCTGGAGGAGGTGCCTACCCCCCAGGGCCCTGCCTGGCAGTTGAACCAATCCCAATTGGAAAGGATCATTTACGAGATTACCAGATGATAAAAAAAGGCACGGCCGAATAGCCGTGCATACAAAATATAGAGTAAGGAATTTTTAAGGGGATAAATTCCTATCCGACTTGCTTGCGATCTGCTGCCGGTTCTTGACGCTTGGTAATTTCCAATTGCTCGTCAATGTCCATAATCCGGACCAACAACCTGATTTTTTCACTGCCTTTGGCATGGGTATATTCATCTAAAAGATGAAGTCTTTCCTTTTGCAGTAAACTCATATTGTTACGCATTCCACTTCCTCCTTTCGCAACACACAGTTATGATTAATAAGCCAACTTAAAATTAAGTATAACTTTAGAAAAGTGAAACAGGGAACAAATATAGGGTAACACCGACGCCCTTTATTTGCTTGACTATATAGTACCATAATGTGAAATCTTACGCAAGCCCTTTAATGAAATTTTTTGAATTATTTTTTCAAGTTAACGGATTTTAGCTCTGTTAAATAAAAGAAACAGTCTAAATATTCTATTTGAAGGAAAAGAGATTTTCATCAAGAATTAGATCATACCGACGGCATTTTGCGGTGCCCTTAATTCTACCGGTATTGCCGTAAAGGAGTTGCCTACATGAACCTGCGTCGCAGTTTTATCATATTCATTTTATTCGCCCTCCTTGCTGTCCATTATCACAGCCAGACGGCAGGGGCGGCCCATCCCACGCCGGGAACGGCCGGGTGGGGGGATCCTTTGATCACCAAAAGCTACCTGGACCGGTACCTGGCAGAAGTAATGGGAGAACTGAAGGAGCAAGTGGCCTATCTTAAAAGTGAAACAAAAAAACTGGATGAGCGGATTAAGCGCCTGGAGGCCCGCTTGATCCAGCCCGTTACCCTGACCCTGGGACAGGCCGAAGCCAAGCAGGGAGAACAAATAATGAGCCTGGCCAAAGCCCCCTATGTGAAAGAAAACCGGGTCATGCTCCCTTTCCGCTTCATCGGGGAAGTCATGGGAGCCGGGGTTACTTGGGACGGAGTTGCCAAACAGGCCACCTTTCAACGGGGCAGTCAAAAGGTGAGTCTCACCATCGGTGCCAGGCAAGCGGAAGTGAACGGCCGGACGGTGGAATTGGATGTGGCGCCGGAGCTGGTGGACGGGGTGACCATGGTGCCCCTGCGCTTTGTGGCCGACGGGCTGGGCGCCCGGGTGGAGTGGCTGCCGGAACAAAAACAGGTGATCCTGCGTCCCTAGGAACAAAACCGGAGATGGAGTCGTCTATCTGGTAATAATATTCTGCCCTATTTTATCAGCGGTGTTATATAATTAAACCGGTTGTATCTGACTACCTTTATAGGAGGTAATCCCATGCGCAACAGTGATTTTTGGGGTGAAGAACAGGTATTGGTTAAAGATAAAAAAGAAAAAAGACATGGCTGGTTGCTGGGCGTGGCTTTCATTGCGGTGTTCGCCCTGTTTGCCGTTGCCGGTTTCAAACTGGCCAACCACTGGCTGGGCGTTTCCCCCTTTGCGTCGGAAAAAGGGGAAGAACAGCAGCAACAAGAAGCCGGCGCTTTGGCTAAAGACAACCGGCTGAATATACTGCTACTGGGTACCGACCAGCGGGGCAATGAGCCGGCCCGGGCTGACACCGTCATCCTGGCCTTTCTTGACCTGGATAACCATGACCTGAAAATGCTTTCCATTCCCAGGGATACTTATGTGCAAATCCCCGGTCGCGGGCGGGAAAAACTGGCCCATGCCAACGCTTACGGCGGTCCGGAACTGACGGTGGAAACGCTGGAGGACTTTCTGAACGTGGAGATCCACCGCTATGTGGAGATCAATTTCGAAGGTTTCAAGCAGATGATCGATACCCTGGGCGGCATTGAAATGGAAGTGGAAAAGAGGATGTTATATCCCGAGGAGGAGATTGACCTGTATCCCGGCCTCCAGCGGTTAAACGGGCATGACGCTTTGGCCTATGTCCGTTTCCGGAGCGATACCCTGGGGGACATCGGGCGTATAAAGCGACAGCAGAAGTTTCTCAAGGAATTGGCCGAAGAAACCCTGCAACTGGGTACTGTTCTGAAACTGCCGGAGCTCATCAAGGAAGCCAACCAGAGCATCCAAACCAATATCAGTGCCTCGGAAATGCTGAGCCTGGCCAAGGCGGCCAAGGGTTTTGACACCAGCAAAATTGAGGCGGCGACCCTGCCGGGAACACCCCAAAAGATCAACGGCCTGGATTACTGGGTACCTACCACCCAGGATGTGGAGGAAATCATCAAGCAGTTCACCACTCCCCAGCAGACGGCCCAGACGGAAACCCCCGGCACCACCCTGAACTAAAAATTTTTTCGAAAAAAATTTTAAAAAAGATGCAAGAAAAACCTCCTGAGGTGAGTATTACATTATGAGTACCACAATTTTGGGTGCCCGCATCCATGGAGTGACCATGGATGAAGCCTTAAACCGCATAGCAGCATTTATCGAGGCAGGCTCACCTCACCAGGTGATTACCCTGAATGCGGAAATCCTCTACCGGGCCACCAAGGAACCGGAACTGATGGCCCTGATTAACCGGGCGGACCTGGTTACCCCGGACGGAGCAGGCATTGTCTGGGCCGCCGGAAAACTGGGCCGGCCGGTGCCGGAGCGAGTAACCGGCATTGATCTCCTGCAGGCAGTAGCCCAAAAAGCCCCGGAAGCAGGCTGGAAGATTTTCCTCTACGGCGGGGAACCGGGCATAGCCGAGCAGGCAGCGGTCAATCTCCAAAAAAAGCACCCGGGCCTCATGATTGCAGGTACGGCCCACGGGTTTATCCCTCCGGAGGAGCAGGAAGAGCTCCGGGAACAAATCCGCATAGCCCAGCCCCACATCCTCCTGGTCGCCCTGGGAGCTCCCAGGCAGGAGTTCTGGATAAGAGATAACCTCTCTTCCCTAGGCGTGCCGGTAGCTATCGGAGTGGGCGGCAGTTTCGATGTGATTGCGGGAAAAGCCCGGCGAGCCCCTCTCTGGGTGCAAAAAGCCCAACTGGAATGGCTTTACCGGCTAATCAAGGAACCCTGGCGTTACAAGCGGATGCTGGCTTTACCCCGGTTCATGGCCTTGGTCCTCAGGGAAAGCCGCCGCTGAAAAATATTCCCGTTTAAGGGAAAATAAGCAGGAATTTTGTTTCAGACAGCTAATTAATCTAATTCGGGTATATTTTGCTTTTGCTCTTTGACAAGTTAATGCGGTCGCAGGTGCCGCCAGCCGGAAGCTCTCAAGTAAGCCAAGGCACTTGATGGTTTCCGGCCGGTGGCAACACCGGCCAAATGAAAAGCCTTTTGGTTAATTGCGTAAAAATAACACAATGAAGGGAGTGATGGCTCACTCGAAAGGCGAGACAGTAGATTTGTTGCTTGGAGGAACTAGGGTTAAAAAGAGAGAGAGAAACACACAAGGAGGATTCAAAACGAATGAAGAAACACAGAAAGTTAGTGGCCCTTCTGGTTGCCCTGACATTCCTGTTCAGCGTTGTAGCACCTGCTATGGCTGCTAATCCTAGCGAGCAAGAAAAAGCCGCTGACAAGCTGAATGTTCTCGGCATTATCGAAGGGTATCCTGATGGTTCTTTTGGTTTAGACAGAAATATTACCCGTGCTGAATTTGCTAAGGTTGCAGTTATCGCAGCCGGTTTGAAAGATGCTGCTGAGCAATTGGTTAATTTCCCCTCCCAGTTCAGCGATGTTTCTACCGGCGAATGGTATACCGGCTGGAGCAACATGGCAGCCTCCCAAGGCTTTGTCAAAGGTGACCCCGCAGGTACCTTCCGTCCCAATGACAACATCACCTACGCTGAAGTAATCACTGTTTTGGTTCGTCTGTTGGGCTACAACGACAACCTGACCGGTCCCTGGCCGACCAACTACTTGGCCAAAGCTGTGGAACTGGACATTACTGAAGGCGTAGCCATCAATGCCAGTGCTCCTGCCGTCCGTGGCGATGTGTTCATCATGACTAATAACACTCTCGATTGCTACACGGTAACATGGAGTACCGATAAGTTGGATTGGTCTGAAAGTGACACCAAGCTCATTGTTAAGAGCTTTAAAGGCATCATGTTTGAAGGCCTAGTTACCGATATTGGATGGGACAGCAAAGGCGGCATCGTGTTAGATGTTCTCTATGATGCTACTCCTAACAATAATACAGACGGTTTTCGTGTTTATAGCCTGAAAGTAGCTG
>JAAZDD010000005.1 GCA_012512955.1 Clostridia bacterium | reverse complement strand
TTCCTTTCTTCTGTGCCAAACAAGCTACCAGACTTGGCAAACTCACTAGTCATCTCCCCCTTTTTCATTTTGTGAACGTAATTTCGCTATTATAACCTCTTTCCGCATTTTAATATGATCGTAAACATTCTTAGCAACACTATTATCAGCATACACCCTAAAAGCATAGATGGGTTCTTCCAAGTTTCTTACTACAGGTGCCTTGTCCTTTAAGGATGAGGTAACGGTAGGGTCATCTCTACTGACGATATTTATAGTAGGTGTTTTCTCATCAGCTAATAGAAATTTAACCGGTGCTTTACGAAAAAGATCTACTATGACTAGGTTGGGATCAAATTCCCTTTCCAATTCCTCTTTGATTATACTATCGGCTTTACGCTGATACTCTCTTTCCTCTTTTGTAGGAGGTAATTCAGTTTCGTAGACGCAACTCAGGTGTTTTCTATTTAAAAACATGTCAGCCCACTGAGAATTATGAGTTCTAGCTTGTACCAGAACTTTATAATCATCCCAGTTAACAAATTCCTGAGGAGAAGCCGGCAATTTGCTTCTCTCATACTCTTTCTCCAACAATTCAACCAATAATCTTCCCATAATTTTGTCATAGACCCTACGAGTTCTGTGACTATAAACTTGAACGAACATAAAATATCGAGCCAGGATCAGTCCTTCCACTGCCTCTACTCCATCATACTCAATACCAATATACCATCTATCCTCCCTGGGAAACAAGGTAATAACGTTCAAGATGCGTTCCAAATCAAAATACCCATATTTCACTTTTCTTCGCTTTTTCGCTAATACCCGCTTCTTTTAAAACAAATCTGATCAAACTTTCCCGATCTACTTCAACGCTGGCTAGCTTCCTCCACCAAAATCTTATAGTCATTTGATCCCCCTATCCATCTAATCAACTTGGATACTCGCCGTTAGCAAATTATCTTTGCCTAAAATTTGGATATATAGGTAATTTTACAAAAAATAATAATTATCGTCAAATATTTAGCAAACTGCAATATTGTCCTGGTTAACAGCTATTTGCTAAACAACGTACGGCATTAATTGACAAACAGCCTTAAGCATCTTTACAATGAGAGTAAAAGAAAGCGGCAACGGAGGGAAAAACATGACCTGGCTTCTCTTTGATCATCCAAGATGATCAACAGTGAAAAAAGCCAAGTGCTCCTCAAACGGCCTATTTTAACCGACGGAAACAAGGTGTTGGTAGGTTTTAAAGAAAAAGAGTGGGAAGAGCAACTGTTAAAGAAGTAGGGGTCTGCCCTCGGTCCAAGGGACTTTGGGGTTAGGCCCTTTTTTACGGAAGGGTTGATGACAGGTGGTTATTTGGTGTGATCACCGTGACATGGTACACAGTTCAATTTGCCTTGCTGAGAGGGACCGACCTCAACGGAAGAAGTAGTATGGCAGCCCCTGCAGTGACTAAAAGCTTCGGCCGGCGCCCAGGTTCCGGCGAAATTGGCATTGCCTTCTTTGCGATAGCGATTAATCAGTTCCAGGGTATAAACTGCTACGTCGCCGGACAACTTGGCACACCGATCCTTCTTCTCGTCGCTGGAAGTGGCAACTCCTGCCGCCCGGGACCATTTGGAAACGGAGATGTGGCATAACGGGGAGTCAGCGACGGTGGTCAATTGGTTGGGAAACTTGCAATAACTTTCATATCGTTTGCTGGGAAACTCATACTCGCAATACCATTTAAAAAGGTTATCCACCAAGACCGGGTAGTCTTTACCGGCAGCCAAATGAATCAACATGGCGGCAGAGTTCAAGGAGCCGCAAATTGTGCCCCAACTGACAATACCGCCTGAACCATGGAGCCAGAGATTATCCGGCAAAGTAGTCCATGGGTAGCCTACTTTTTCCCGGAGAAGCCCTACAATGGCCTGAAAAGTGGCATTGGCACAGGCCCCTTTGGAAAAATAGAACTCATAGCCTCTCCTGGCCACTTCGTCGGGATCTAATTCCGCCCATGGCCAAGGAAAGTCCGGCGGTGTCCCCTGATTAACCGCAGCGGCGGCACCTTTTGCACCGGTATTGATGCTGACGGTTTGAGTAGCCCCGTCCCACCGGACCTCCGCTCCCAGTGCCTCCGCAACAAATCGGACCGGCACTAAAGTAATGCCGTCTTTAATCATGGCTCCGGCGGAATTAACTGCCTGGCCGTTCACCAGGATTTTAACGGAGTTTGATGCCTCCGCCCACCGCAAACCTCCTACACCCAGAATACTCCCTGCAGCCGCAGTACCGGCAGCAACAGCCACAAACTTCCGGCGACTGATCCGCTTGTTGTCCATCACAATACACCTCCATATTGATGTTGAACTATGACCGGCCCACTGTTCAGGAAATAAATAAAAAGCGGAACCCGATTTCACCTCCTTTTAATGAATGTTGGTATTTTCACAATTGTTGTTAAATATTTCGCCGCCAATTCCCAGAATCCTTTAATTATAGGAAAATTTGTTTTTTAATTTATTAAGTTTCTCGATGGCAGCCCGGTCCTTGTGCAGTATCTCCCCGGCAATGTCCCTGGACTTGTCGTCCAGATTGCCCCTTAATATTTTTTCCGCCATATTGACACCCTGGGTTTCACCTTCAATGGCTTTGGCAATCAGCTCTGCCGCACCGGTTTTCCTGCCTAAATCCATGGACAACTTCATTTGACCCATGGTCCCTTTTAACCCCAGGTTTTCCTCCGGCCGTCCCCCGATGTTTTGGATATAGGTAGCCAGGGTATTGATATTATCTCTATGCTGCTGTTGAATCTCCTGAAATTGCTGCTTGACCCTATCATCATCCAACTTGGCGATAAAATTGTTAAAACTTTCCACCGCCATATACTCCCCTTGCAAAAGCCGGTTGAGGGAGTTGATGGTTTCTGCATTAGTTACCATAGTGGACACCTCCCGGCAAATTATCGTCTTTAGTGTGCCACAGATGCAGGTCTTGTATTATAGATTAGTGTCAAATCTTCTTCAGCCACCGGTAGACCAGGATACCTACGGCTCCTCCGGCAGTGGCGAGAACCACATCTCGCAATTGCCCGCCCCGACCGGGAGCGAACAGTTGATGTATCTCGTCACCGGCTGCGTAGAGAATACAAATGAAAAGGGCCCAAACATACAGCTTGGGTCCGGTCATCCCCGATACCCTGAGCCCGTTTGTCACCAGCAATCCCAGTACCAGATAGGCAAAAAAGTGGGCATTTTTGCGCACCACATGGTTAAGTCGCTCTATGTCCGTCTCGACATCAGGAACAACTTTTTCCACCGCATAGATTATTTTTTCCGTAATACCTGTTGACAGCCGGTTTGACTGCTCCCTGGGCTGGGCGGACAAGGCAAAAATGAACCCCATCCACAGGATAACCACTGTCCAGGACACCAGTATTTTCAGTTTATTGTTCCTTCGAAAAATCATTGCTTCACCGTCGTCCAATAAAGATCGGTTCTAAGGCATTCATTTATCTTGCCAAAATATGGTCTAATTATAACGAATTTATTACCAATTTCCAGTATAATGTAGCGGATTGGTAAGGGCAAATCAATAATTAAGATATTGAAGCCATTTGATATATTCTATATCATAATATTTAGAACTGTTAGATATTCCCTTTCTGGTTAGCATATAAAGATGGTAAAGGAGAATAGAAATGGAAATGGAACATCAAATCCGTTTGGTTACCGTCGGCAGCACGGAGACCGTTGCCCAGGAACTGTTGGCCGTTGTGAGGAAACTGTTTCCCCATGAAATCGCCTCAACGGGAATGGCACTGAAATCCGTCCCTGACCATACCATCGGCGATTTATTTGCCGCTTTGCCCACCAGGGTTGAGGAAGCGGCCCAAAAAATACCCCGGGACAAAATAGTGACCCTGGAGCTGGTGCCCGATGCTTCTTTCTATGTGGCCATAGCCAAAATACCGCCCAATGAGGACGTTATCGTTTTCAACAACAACACCGCCCAAGGGGAGAAAATTGTCAGCTATTGTAAAGAAAACAATGTTGATCATGTAAATTATCACGTGGTCCCCTATAATGAAATACCACACCACCAAGCAATCGCTCAAGTATCAAAGGCCAAATATATTATCGGTGCCGACACCATCGTCGGACCGGGCGGTTACCTGATGAACAAATACGCTTCATATTTGAGACCGGACGTCACAGTAATTCCGGCCCACCGGGTGGCCACTTTTGAAAGTACCAAAGCACTGATGAAAGCAGTTTACCGGGTGAACTACCAGCTTTTCTCAAGGGAAACCAGAGAAGTCTCCCACCGCCTGAATGAACAAATCGAGGAGATAGTTGCCGCTATCCAGCAGATGAATGCCTCAATTGAACACACTTCCGGTACCGTTGACCAGGTAAGCACCAAAATGGCGGAAGATGTAAACAACGTATCTTCTATCGTAGAAATATCCAATATTCTGTTCCAAGCTACCGCCAACATCGGCAATGTGGTGGATACAATCAGGAATATTTCCAGTCAAACTAACCTGCTTGCTCTAAACGCAGCCATTGAAGCAGCCCGCGCCGGCGATCACGGCCGGGGCTTTGGTGTAGTGGCCCAGGAAGTAAGAAAGCTGGCCAATGAGAGCCAAAGCTCAGTTGATAAAATTAAGTCCTACATGGAAAATATCCAAAAGGTAGCCCAGGAAATCGTACCTCCCCTCAAAGATCTTTCCCAGCAGATCCAACGAAACAAAGAAAACATCGCGAATATTGCCGCCTTGGCCAGAGAAGAAAAAATAGCCATGGCTGAAATTGCCGAATCCCTTAATCACATCAAAAACACCAGCGATATCCTGATGAATTCATGCCGAAAACTGTTAATAGCTGAGTAGTTAAAATGGACAGGAAATTTCCTGTCCATTCTATTAGGAAACCTGAACTTTCGATACTATTTTATTACGCGGCCTGTAGTACTCAACTGTTTGTTTAATACCCTGGGTCAATGAAACCAGCGGTTTCCAATTTAGTATAGCTTGCGCTTTAGATGAGTCCAAATAGCTATGCCGGATATCTCCAGGACGCTCCGGCCTGTATTCAGGATTACAATCAACCTGACAGGAAGCTTTGACAATTTTATACAGCTCACTCACGGTGGTTGCCTTACCTGTACTGATATTCACCACCTGGCCACTTCCTTGGTAAATAGCCGCCAAATTTGCCCTGGCCACATCTTCTACAAAAACGAAATCCCTGGTTTGTTCCCCATCCCCAAAAATCTGCGGTGCCTGTCCTGCTAAAAGAGCATTGATGAAAATGGCCACCACACCGCCTTCTCCCGATATCGCCTGACGCGGTCCGTAAACATTGGCATAGCGTAAAACCGTAAAATCCAGCCCATGGAGCCTAGAATATACCTGCAGATACTGCTCAGGTACATGTTTACTCACACCATAACAAGACTGGGGCTGCAGAGGATGATTTTCATCAACCGGTAGGTAGCATGGATCACCATACAAAGCTGCCGAGGAAGCATACACTACTTTTCTTGTACCGGCTTGTTTGCAAGCCTCCAAAAGGTTAATGGTACCCATAATATTGATCATTGCATCAGCTTGGGGATCCTTAACAGATGTTTGCACATCAATTTGGGCTGCATGATGAAACACTATATCAACCTTTTCTCGTGCCAAAATCTCCGATACAGTCTGTGAACAAATATCCTCTTTATAGAAAACCGCCCCATCCGGAACGTTGTCCATTGTGCCGGTTGATAGATTATCCAATACAACTGTATAATGGCCGTCTTTAAGGCAAAGTTCTGCAACATGAGACCCAATAAACCCGGCCCCACCGGTAATTAACACACGCATGCCGCTATCCCTCTCTAATCTTTTGTCGATGCCTCCTGCTGCTTGCCGTTGTGCCTTAGCATTTCAATTTGCCTATATATTTCCGGTTCAACTTCACCCTTGCCTTTAGCCTGGGATGGGGTCAGTACTACTCGTAAAGTTTAGAAAATCAACTGCAAATCCAGCCAAATCGAATAATCCCT
>JAAZDD010000046.1 GCA_012512955.1 Clostridia bacterium | reverse complement strand
GTGCTGCCACCATGGACTGGATGGTGCAGGAACAAGAACGCGGGATCACTATTACTTCTGCTGCTACGACCTGTTTTTGGCGGGATCATCAAATCAATCTTATTGCCACGCCAGGACATGTGGACTTCACTGTTGAAGTGGAACGCTCCTTGCGTGTGCTGGATGGTGCTGTTGCCGTTTTTTGCTCCGTCGGGGGAGTAGAACCCCAATCGGAGACGGTCTGGCGTCAGGCTGACAAATACGGAGTACCCCGGATTGCCTATATCAACAAGATGGACCGGGTCGGTGCCGATTTCTTCCGCGGTGTCCAGATGATTGTTGAACGGTTGAAGGCTAATCCCGTGCCTTTACAGTTGCCCATCGGTGCAGAAGATAATTTCAAAGGCATTGTTGATCTGGTGACTAAAAAAGCCATTATTTATACCGACGATCTGGGTACTAAGAGCGAAATGACCGAGATACCTGAAGATATGGTGGAACTGGTAGAGGAATACAGGGAAAAGCTCCTGGAAGCCGTAGCCGAAACCGATGAGGAATTGATGTTGAAGTACTTGGAAGGGGAAGAACTGACGGTAGAGGAGATTAAACGGGGAATTAGACGGGCTACCATAGACGTTAAATTCATTCCCGTCCTCTGTGGCTCATCCTTTAAAAACAAAGGGGTTCAGCCTTTGTTGGATGCGGTGGTGGATTACCTGCCTTCACCCCTTGACATTCCGCCGGTTCGGGGAATCGATGAGGAAAGCGGTGCGGAGGTTCACCGGGAAGCCAGTGACGATGAACCCTTTTCTGCATTGGCCTTTAAGATCGTCAGCGATCCCTATGTAGGAAAACTGGCCTTTTTCCGGGTTTATTCCGGTGTCTTGGAATCGGGTTCTTATATCTATAACTCAACCAAAGGGAAAAGGGAAAGAATTGGGCGGCTGCTCTTAATGCATGCCAACCACCGTCAGGAAGTGGAGCGAGTGTCGGCAGGGGAAATTGCAGCGGCTGTGGGCTTGAAATTTACTGCTACCGGAGATACCCTTTGTGATGAAAAAGCGCCGGTATTGCTGGAGTCAATGCAGTTTCCGGAGCCGGTCATTGACGTGGCCATTGAACCTAAAACCAGGGCGGACCAAGATAAACTTGGTGCGGCTCTGGCCAAGTTAAGTGAGGAGGATCCTACTTTTAAAGCCCATACGGATCCGGAAACGGGGCAAACCCTGATTTCCGGTATGGGAGAACTCCACTTGGAGATCATTGTGGATCGGCTCCTCAGGGAATTCAAAGTAGATGCCAACATCGGCCGTCCCCAAGTGGCTTATAAAGAGACCATTCAGCAAACGGTTAAAGCAGAAGGCAAGTTTGTCCGCCAATCCGGCGGCCGGGGTCAGTACGGTCATGTTTGGCTGGAGTTGGAGCCTTTGGAAAGAGGCAGCGGTTTCGAATTTGTCAACAAGATTGTGGGCGGTGTTGTTCCCAAGGAATATATTCCGGCAGTGGAACAAGGTGTCAAAGAAGCAATGCAGGTAGGAGTGCTGGCCGGGTACCCCATGATGGATGTCCGGGTTACTATTTATGACGGTTCCTACCACGAAGTTGATTCCTCGGAGATGGCTTTTAAAGTTGCCGGTTCCATGGGCTTTAAAGCAGGTGCGGTTAAAGCCGATCCGGTGCTCTTGGAGCCCATTATGAAGGTGGAAATCACCGTACCTGAAGAGTACATGGGAGATGTCATCGGCGACATTAACTCCCGCCGGGGACGAATTGAAGGAATGGACCCCCGGCTTGGTGCCCAGGTGATCCGTGCCTTTGTTCCTCTGGCAGAAATGTTTGGTTATGCCACCGATCTCCGGTCCAATACCCAGGGACGGGGCACCTATGTAATGCAGTTTGATCATTACGAAGTTGTTCCTAAAAATATTGCCGAAGAAATTATTGCGAAACGGCAAGGAAGTTAATTGAAGGATGTAAAGGAGGAAAATCCCAATGGCAAAACAAAAGTTTGAAAGGACAAAACCCCACGTCAATATTGGTACCATCGGACACGTTGACCACGGTAAGACAACCTTGACCGCAGCTATTACCAACATTTTGGCCAAGACCGGCGGTGCCG
>JAAZDD010000045.1 GCA_012512955.1 Clostridia bacterium | reverse complement strand
TGATAAATAAAAAAACCGTTTTTACCCGAAGGAAAAACGGTTGCTTAAAAGGATTTTTTTGACATCCTTCGGCGGCCCGGCGATCATGACCCGAGTAGGGTTTTAGACCCGTAGCTTTGCGTCCCTGCTTTTCAACAGGTTTGCCATTATCGAGATGTTTTGCGCTAATATTCTGCCTCTTTCTTGTAAATTCCTTTTATTCTTGTGAAATATTGTTCGTATAATTATGACTATATGCGACAAGTTTATATCCCCATGGCCGCTAATTGTTCGTTTTAAAATGAAAGGGCTAAGCCCTAAGAGGCTTAGCTCCGTTACTTAACCCACTTTTGGGGCGGCGGCTCTAATGATATCCGCCACACCGTTGAATTTGCTGAAGTTTTCTACGAAAAGCTGCGCTAATTTTTGGGCCTGACGATCATAGGCTTCCTTGTCCGCCCAGGTTTCCCGGGGATCCAGCACTTCAGCGGGAACGCCGGGGCAATACTTGGGCACGGCAACGCCAAAAACGGGATGGGGAACAAACTCCTGCCGTTCCAGTTCCCCGTTGAGAGCCGCCGTCACCATGGCCCTCGTATAGTCAAGGTTCATCCTTTTCCCGGTACCATAGGGGCCTCCGGACCAGCCGGTATTCACCAGGTAGACTCTTACCCCGTGCTCATCAATTTTTTGTCCCAGCATCTCTGCGTAAACAGACGGGTTTAAAGGCAGGAAAGGTGCCCCGAAGCAAGCGGAAAAGGTGGCTTCCGGCTCTGTCACTCCCCGTTCCGTTCCGGCCAGCTTGCTGGTATACCCGGACAAAAAGTGATACATGGCCTGTTCCTTGGTAAGTTTGGCGATGGGCGGCAGCACCCCGAAAGCATCCGCCGTCAAAAAGATAATAACATTGGGATGTTGGGCAATGCCCGGGATCAGTGCGTTGGAAATATAATGGATCGGGTAGGCGGCGCGGGTGTTTTCCGTGAGACTCCCGTCATCATAATCAGCAACCCGGGTTTGTTCATCAACCACCACGTTTTCCAATACGGAACCAAATCTGATTGCTCTATATATATCCGGCTCTTTTTCCTCCGAAAGGTTAATACACTTGGCATAGCAGCCGCCTTCAATATTGAAAATGCCCCTTTCGGTCCAGCCATGTTCATCGTCGCCAATCAGGAAACGATTCGGATCAGCGGAAAGGGTGGTTTTTCCCGTACCGGACAAGCCGAAAAATAAAGCCACATCTCCTTCTTTGCCCTGATTGGCGGAGCAGTGCATGGAGAGCACATTCTTTTGAGGCAGCAGGTAGTTCATCACACTGAAAACCGATTTTTTGATTTCACCGGCATAGTGGGTCCCGCCGATCAGGATCACTTTTTCCGAGAAATTGATAATAATAAAAGCCTCCGAGTTGGTGCCGTGCACCGCCGGGTCGGCTTCAAAACCGGGAGCACTGATTACGGTAAACTCAGGCCGGTGGCGTTCCAATGCATGGACCGTAGGACGAATGAAAAGTTGATGGGCAAAAAGGTTATGCCAGGCGAATTCATTGATCACCCGGATATGTAACCGGTACTTTTCATCGGCGCCGGCAAAACCGTCAAAGACAAATAGTTCTTTGTCCTGCAAATAAGCTAAAACATCGTTATACAGCCGGTGGAATTTTTCCGGCGGAAAGGGACGATTGACCGGACCCCAATCAATTTTGTCGTGAACGGACGGCTCATCAACGATAAAGCGATCCTTGGGAGAACGTCCGGTATATTTTCCAGTTTCTACCGTTAAAGCTCCGGTAGCCGTCAGCCTGCTGCCCTTTCCGGCCAGCGCCTTTTCAATCAATTCAGGCACCGATAAATTAAAATGAACTTGGTTGGTGTTTGATTGAAGAAGATTCACTTTCCCTTTCTCCCTTCCTTATTACTTCCTCTCAGTTCCTGACCAGGAGGAATTTGGATGGCTCATCCAACATATTACCCTAATTTTTAGACTTTTGCACCGTCTTTTTTCGACAGTTCGAAAAATACCTCGAATTCCGGGTGGGACTTAGGCCCAAAAAATAGGACTTAAGCAAATTCTCAGAATATGTAATAATAAATGTATCCTATGTCCTGTTGCCCGTTGCCAATTCAGTTTCAGGAGGCACTCATGTATTTCGGAAGCGTAAAGTTTTTTAAGCACCTCATCTATTTGACAATGGTTCTTATTTTGTCAGGAGGAGCTCTGGGAATCTACACTCTAAGTAAAGAGCTCTGGGGCCGGTATGCCCTGAAAACGGCAGGGGCCGCAGTGACGGATGTAATCGTCGTTGAGGCACCCAGCCCATCTCCTGCTGAGGAGCCGGAGGAAACCCCTGAACCGGTGAGTTTTGAGCAAATGCCCTACCAATCAGCCTATCCGGAACTATACACCCAGCGGGCAGAACAACTCCGCAGGGGAACTAAAACTGCTTATCTCACTTTTGATGACGGACCTTCTGCCCGGACCCTGGAAATTTTAGCAATACTCAAAGAACATGATGTGAAGGCAACTTTTTTTGTCCTCACCAAAAACAGTGATCCGGACATTTTAAAACGGATTGTGGAAGAAGGACATGCCATCGGTATCCACACCCACAGTCATAAATATACGGAAATCTACCGTTCAGTAGAAGCTTATTTAGCCGATTTCCAAGCAGCTTACGATACTATTTACCGGGCCACCGCTGTTAAACCCGGGATTTTTCGTTTTCCCGGAGGCAGCATCAATGCCTATAACCGTGGTATTTACCAGGAATTAATCTCAGAAATGTTGAGACGGGGCTTTCTCTATTATGATTGGAATATATCAACCATGGATACCGTCCCCCATATCAAGCCGGAGATGATTGTCCATAATGTAACCGCCGCCGTGGAAGACAAAGATAACTTATTTATCTTAGCCCATGACAGTCACGACAAAAAAAATACGGTCAAAGCCTTACCGGAAATAATTACACGTTTAAAAGACCAGGGATATGTTTTTGAAAAAATTGAAAACACAGTAGAACCGGTAGTCTTTGCTTATCCCCATTAGCCGTCCGGTAAAAACCGCCCGGCTTGGAGATCTCAGGCAAATTAGCAAAAGTGGATCCATCATGTGCCAAAAGAAGAAGGACATTGGTTGTCGAATAACGAATTGATTATAGATGACAAATTGTGCCCTAAAACCCAAAGTTAGGAGGGTCTCGGAGAATGGTCAACAATTTCAAACAAGCCTGGCGAGAGGTGTTTCCCTTCGGCAAAACCTCCGGCAACAGCCCCGGAACGGGAACCAATAATGTACCCCCTAAAAATAATATTGTTGGAGGGACTACGGGAAAAGAGCCCGGTTCCCCAAAGCCTCCTGAAAAAAGAGAAGACAAGCCCTACTACTATAAGAACCTTTCCAAGCCTAAATATGATGAAACCACCACTACATATATTACCAGATCCACCATTATCAAAGGCACCATCAAAACAGATTCGGATCTTAAAATTGCCGGTAAAATAGAGGGCAATGTTGAGGGAAGGAACATTGCGGTAATCGGCGGCAAAATCATCGGCGATATCAATTGTACCAGCACGGAAATCGAAGACGCCCATATTGAAGGAAACATTAGCGCAGTAGAAGTCATTGATATCGGTAAAGACAATGTGATCGTAGGCAATATTTCTGCCAACCGGGGCAAAGTTGCCGGCAAGGTCAAAGGGGATATCGTCATTGAACAGGATTTGGAGATCGAAGAAGAAGCCGTCATCCTCGGCGATATCACCGCCGATTTACTGAGCATCAAGAAAGGTGCCGCCCTCCAGGGTAATATGATTGTCAGGCGGGAACTCCTCAGTTCCGTTGACCAAAAGGTCCAGTCCTCCCCAAACCGGGAGAACACCGATCCTGCTGACTCTTAACTCCAAAAAAAAGAACTGCTTCCAAGTCCGAAGACTTAAAAGCAGTTTTTTTGTTTGTTACCGGTTCAGGGATACTCCCTGTCCGGAAGGGGAAACTTCTCTCGCCTTTACCTCTTCCTCAGGCAAGAACCGGTAAAACCTGACGGCCAGGACAACCACCAGCCCTACCATGCCAAAAGGAAGTAAAGTGACGGCCCATTCCACCAAAGAAGGAGCATAGGGCCAGAAACTGACGAAAACATCCGTTCCCGGCTGGAAATGCCCCAGGGCCACCGGATAGCTCCAAGCAGCACCGGTGGCCGGATTGATCAGCCGTAGAGGGATATCATTGAACGCAGGGAACATGAGCATCATCCGGTGGATGAAGACCCCAAGAAACAGGAGGCCGCTGCCCAAAAGCAAACCGGTATAGGACTTCTTCCCCGGGTTGTTAATGAAGTAAAACATCACCGCCGCCAGCAGGATTAATTCCACCCCATACAGGGTGCCATACCTGTCAAACAACTGGGCAAAGAGCCCCTCTGCCGCCGGTCCTCCCCACCAGCCGTGGATAAGGAGATCCACCCCCAGGAAAAAGAAATGGATCACCAAGGCACCGGCAATAATGGCACCGAGAATCCCGAAAGCCCCCCGGTGGGCAGCCAACCCTTCTTTCCCCATGGTCAAGAGCATAACCACCATCACCAGGGCCGTGCCGGAAGCCACCGCCATGGCAATGAAATCGGGGGGCAGGAGAGCCGTATTCCACCAGTCACGGGATCCCTGGGTGGCGAAAATCAAAGCCGTAACAGTATGAATCAGAACAGCCACCGGCAGCCCCACATACGCAACACGCCTGGCTGCCTTTTGAGCCCGTTCCTTTAAATGGGGCTTCCGGTCCGGCAACAATTGCCAGTACACACTGAGAAAGGTGATGACCAAATAGGTGCTGAGGACCACCACATCCCAGACCAGGGGCGAACTGAAGTTGGGATGCAGGAACAATTGAAACATCCGGTCCACCCGGCCCAGATCCGGCAGGATAATCAACATGGCTCCCAAGGTACCGGCAAAGGCTGTTAAAGAAGCCAGCCGGGTGAAAGGTTTTAAAGGCTCCAAGTTAAACAAGTACACTGAGGAAGATACGATTTAACCCCCGGCAGCGATACCCACAAAGAAAGCAAAGGTGGCAATGTAGAGGCCCCAGTTAAAGGGATTGCGCATATTGGTTACAATCAGGCCTCCCTGGAGTTGATATGCCCAGGCGGCCAGGCTAATGACCAGCAATATTAGAAAAAGCACCAAGGACAAGTTGTTCTTTCTCATTTCCTCACCTCCGCTTACTCCGGTTTACTGGGACTGAGATAGTACACCTTGGGGGAGGTACCCAATTCTTCCAACAGCCTGATGGTCTCTCTTTCCCGGATGAGACGCCCCACCGTCGAATCGGGGTCATCCAGGTCCCCAAAATGCCTGGCTCCTGCCGGACAGGCCTGGACACACATGGGCAATTCCCCCCGGTCGGTGTACTGGACACAGAAAGTGCATTTTTCCGTAATCCCTTTGGGCCGGTTGGGGGTATAAACCAGGCGCCCGTCCTGATCCCGGTGGGAAAAAGGATAGCCGTAAGTATAGCCTTTGACATAGCCGGCTTTTTCCTTGGCCTGTTTCGGGTCTTCCCAGTTAAACTGCCGCACCCCGTAGGGGCAGGCACTCATGCAGTAACGGCAGCCGATACAACGTTCATAGTCCACCAGCACCACTCCCTGTTCATCGGTGTAAGTTGCCCCTACAGGGCAAACTCTTTCGCAAGCCGGATTGTCGCACATTTGACATGACACGGGCAAAAAGGACATCTTTAAACGCCCTTCCTGCTCCGGTGCCACCTGATGGTGCCGGCTCCCGGGGGTAAAAACCCGGTTCCACCAGGTACCCGGCGGCTGGGCATTAACTTGTTTGCAGACTGCGGCACAAGTCCGGCAGCCGATACATTGATAGAGATCGATGACCATGCCTAATCTCATCGTCCCTCACTCCCCTTTCGCACATCAACCAGGCATTCGTTCCAGGCGGTGTTGGGAGCCCACATGCCGGGGACGAAATACACTTCATGGGTCGGTTTAATAAAAGGATAGGTTAAAGAATTGTAGGACGTATCCTTCAGGTAACGGGCCCACCAGCCCTGCTCGAAGACAATCATCTGCCTGCTCATACCCGGATCCAGCACAGCATAGCCCTTTACCAGCCCCCTGGCGTTATAGACCTCCACCAAATCTCCTTGCCTGATTCCTTTGGCTGCGGCATCTTCCGGATTCATGAACACTTTCGCTTTCCCGTCCTCCAGCTCATTCATCCAAATGTTGTTGGAGTGGGTGGAGTGCACCCGGTACAGGGAATTCCGGGTAATATAGGCGAAGGTATACTTTACTTTCGCTTCCGGCAGCAGTTGATACTCGCTCTCTACGAATGGAGGTTTATGGACCGGCAGTGCCTCACCCAG
>JAAZDD010000044.1 GCA_012512955.1 Clostridia bacterium | reverse complement strand
CCCTTGTACCAGGATGTAAGAACGATCTTTTACGATCGGGAAAATGCTCCCTTGGTAGTGGGGGGTCGTTACGGCTTGGGGTCCAAGGACACTACCCCGGGACAAATCCTGGCCGTGTTTGAAAACCTGAAAGCACAGGAACCGAAAAACGGTTTTACCATCGGCATCGAAGACGATGTAACTCATCTGTCCCTCAAGAACATTGAAGGAGTGAATACGGCACCGGAAGGTACCATCCGCTGCAAATTCTGGGGGTTGGGTTCCGACGGAACGGTGGGGGCCAACAAAAACGCCATCAAAATCATCGGGGACAATACGGATCTCTACGCCCAAGGCTATTTTGCCTACGATTCCAAGAAATCCGGCGGTGTAACCATCTCTCACCTCCGTTTCGGCAAGAAGCCCATCAAATCAACTTACTTAATCGACCAGGCTGATTTTGTGGCTTGCCATAATCAATCTTATGTGTATAACTATGATGTGCTGGCCGGGCTGAAACCGGGAGGAACCTTCCTCCTCAATTGCAGTTGGTCTCCGGAGGAACTGGACAGCCAATTGCCGGCCGGTGTCAAACGCTATCTGGCCCAAAACAAGATCAACTTCTACATTATTGATGCCGTAAGCATCGCCAAGGAGATCGGGTTGGGCGGCCGGATCAATATGATCATGCAGTCCGCCTTCTTCAAGCTGGCCAATGTGATTTCCCTGGATGATGCCGTTAAATACATGAAAGAAGCTATCCGGGACACCTACGGCAAAAAAGGCGATAAGATCGTTGCCATGAATGACGAGGCAGTGGACCGGGGAATAAATGCTTTAGTGAAAGTGGAGATCCCGGCCGCTTGGGCGGAAGCCCAGGAGGAAGCGGCGGTTACCCAGGAAGTACCCGAGTTTATTTCCCAAGTACTGATTCCCATGAATCGCCAGGAAGGGGACAAATTGCCCGTCAGCACCTTTGTGGGCAGGGAAGACGGAACTTTCCCCATGGGTACATCCCGTTACGAAAAGAGAGGTATTGCGGTGGATGTGCCCCAATGGCTGCCGGAGCACTGCACCCAGTGCAACCAGTGTTCCTTTGTCTGTCCACATGCAGCCATCCGGCCGGTACTCCTCAATGAGGAGGAAAAAGCCAAGGCGCCGGAGAGTTTTGTCACTCTCAATGCTACCGGCAAGCAGTTGGCCGGATTGGCCTACCGGATTCAGGTCAGTCCCTTGGATTGTGCCGGCTGCGGCAACTGCGCCAATATCTGCCCGGCTAAAGAAAAGGCACTGGTCATGCAGCCCCTTGCTTCTCAGTTGGATGTGGAACAACCCAACTGGGATTATGCCATGACCGTTACCATTAAAGATGACTTGGTGTCCTTGAACACCATCAGGGGCAGTCAATTTGCCCAGCCTTACCTGGAGTTTTCCGGAGCCTGTGCCGGTTGCGGGGAGACACCTTATGCCAAACTGGTGACCCAGCTCTTTGGCGACCGGATGATGATTGCCAACGCCACCGGCTGTTCCTCCATTTGGGGAGCTTCTGCCCCCTCCACTCCTTATTGTACCAATGCTGAGGGGAAAGGACCCTCCTGGGCCAACTCCCTCTTTGAAGACAATGCGGAGTTTGGCTACGGGATGCAGACGGCAGTGAAGCAGATTCGCAGTCGCCTGCAGGATCTGATGAAGATGGCCATGGAAGATAATATTCCTGCTGAGTTGAAAGAAGCTTTCGCCGCCTGGTTGGCAGGCTACAATAATGCGGGAGTATCAAAGGCTGCTACCAAAGCAATGCTGCCTTTATTGGAAAAATATGCACCTGGTAATCCCGTGCTGGAGGAGATCCTGGAGAAAAAAGATTACCTGGTCAAAAAATCCCAGTGGATTATCGGCGGTGACGGTTGGGCCTATGACATCGGCTTCGGCGGCCTGGATCACGTGCTGGCCTCCGGGGAAGATGTGAATGTGCTGGTCTTTGATACGGAAGTCTACTCCAACACCGGCGGGCAGGCTTCCAAGGCCTCACCCACGGCAGCCGTGGCTAAATTTGCTGCTTCCGGTAAACGGGTGAAAAAGAAAGATTTAGGTTTAATTGCCATGAGTTACGGCTATGTATACGTGGCCCAGGTAGCCATGGGAGCCAACAAGAACCAGCTCCTGAAAGCCTTGACCGAGGCCGAGGCTTATGACGGCCCCTCCCTGATCATCGCCTATGCGCCTTGTATTAACCACGGCATTTACGCCGGCATGGGAAGAACCCAGGAGCAGATGGCCAAAGCCGTGGAAGCGGGTTACTGGCACCTGTACCGTTACAATCCTGAACTGAAAAAAGAAGGCAAGAATCCCTTTATCCTGGATTCCAAGGAGCCCACGGCTTCCTTCAGAGATTTCCTCTTGAGTGAAGTCCGTTATGCCTCCTTGCAGAAGACCTTCCCCGATGTGGCGGAAGAACTGTTCGCCAAAGCCGAGGAAGACGCCAGGGAGCGGTATGCCAACTACCTGCGCCTGGCCCAGGGATAATCTGCTGAATATAAGCCCCTCTTCGGAGGGGTTTTTTGCTTGCAGATTGGCAGGAAGTAACTGGGCTTAGGGCGAAAAGAAAGTGGGGGAAGGAGGGAGCTTATGCCAATCCAGGTTACCGGTAATTCATCGTTTCTCTGGAGTACCCAGCCTGCCACCGGTGTCATCAGGCTCCAGGCCGGGGAGACGGTCAGGGCTTTCGTTCGTAATGTGACGGATCAGGAAGTACTGCTACTCATCCGGGGACAGCAAATCCAGGCCCGGACGGACACCAGGTTGCAGCCCGGGCAGCAGGTGACTTTGCGGGTACAAGAGTTACTGGAAGGACGGGTTGTTTTCCAGGTGATCCAGGAGGAAACGGCCCAGGGACAAATAGGAGCAACCAGGAGCACCCCGGCGGAAGCATTGCTGGCCAGGCAAGGTCTGCAGGCCACTCCGGGAAATCTGCTCCTGGCCCAAGCCCTTCTGGATAGCGGCAAAGGGGACATACCCAGGGAGCAACTGTTGTTGCTGTCCCGGTTCATGGGTACTGATCCCAGCCCGACCCGGGTCCTGGCTTTGATCCAGCTGGTATCAAAGGGGCTTCCTCTGACCAACAGTCCTCTTGCCGCCATGGAATCTTTTACGGAAGTATTTGCCGGTAAAAACAGCCAGAACACAGGTTTGGCACTGCTGGCTTCTTTGCCCGGCGGGGGAGAATTGGCGGAAGGACTGTCCGTCGTTTTTGGCGAGGGAAGCAAACAAATTGCGGCGAAACTGGCCCAAGTTCAGGAGAAATTAGGCATCCGCCACGAAGCCCTGTTGCGGGAATCCATGGAAACCTTGTTAAAGAATCCAGGCCGGTCCGCCGGAGCCCCGGAGGGCAGCCAGGCCGTTGCCAAAAATACTACCGTTAAAGAGCTGTTGCTCAATTTATTGAATACTGCTCAAGCTTTGGAGATAAATCAGTCTCCGGAGAACCTGCAGGCGGCCAGAACCTTGCTTCAAGTACTGACGGGATTGCAGCTCCTTCATCTTGGGCAGGGGGAACAGGGACAGCTTTATTTGATGGGCTGGCTCCAATGGCCCGGCGGCCTGGAGGAAAACCCTTTTTTCTTATCTTTTTTTCAGGATGAGCAGGGGGGCAGGGGTCCAGGAGAACCCAGCCGTCAGGTAATGCTGAAGACTTTTACTCCCCGGTTGGGTTCCATCCTGGCGGATATGCGCTTCTTCGGCCGTCACCTGACTATCCAGGTAGCGGTGGAAAACGCCACTGCCCAGAAAGCATTTAACCGGTATACAGCTCAGTTGTTAACCATGATGGAGGGTTTGCCCTGGCAGGTACAGGTACTGCCTTGTCGTTTGATGGAGGAAAAGAAAACCGGTCAATGGCTCCGGGAGTATGTGGAGCCGGTCACTTCCCAAAGGTTGGATGTTCGTCTTTAGGGGTGTTGCTGATGAATGAGGGTAATCCTAACGGTCATGAACAAAAGAGCAGGCGGCAGGCGGTAGCCCTGTCCTACAACGAGGAAAGGGGCGATACGGTTCCCAGAGTGGTGGCGGTAGGGAAAGGGGTCATTGCGGAGAAGATCATCGCTACAGCCAGAGAGGCCGGTGTCCCTATCCAGGAAGATGCGGAGCTGGTGGCCGGTCTTTGCCAGATTGAACTGGGACGTCCGGTACCGCCGGAGCTGTATGAAGCGGTGGCCCGCCTGTTGGCCTTTGTGTTATTTTTGGACGATAAAATGGCGCAGCACTCCCGGAGCAGGGAATAGGTATTTACAATTTCCGAACAATAAAATATAATTTTAGGTAAATATTCGTAATCCGGGAGGACATAATAAGGTCATGGAACTGCTTAAACAACGGATTTTGCAGGAAGGAAAAGCATTATCAGAAGAAATACTGAAGGTGGATTCTTTTCTCAATCACCAAATAGATCCGGTCTTGATGATGGACATTGGGGAAGAGTTCAAGCGAAGATTTGCGGGGCAGGAGATTACCAAAGTGTTGACAGTGGAAGCATCGGGTATCGCCGTTGCCCTGATGACCGGTCTGGCTTTAAAGGTACCGGTGGTCTTTGCCAAAAAGAAAAAAGCCAGTACCATTTCCGGCAATGTTTATGTGGGGACCGTTTATTCCTATACGCGACAGGAATCATATGATATTGTAGTGCAGGATACCTATTTAAAGCCTGAAGATAAAGTTATGATTATAGATGATTTTCTGGCTACCGGGGAAGCTTCCCAGGGCATGGTGTCTTTGGTGGAACAATCGGGAGCACAACTGGTGGGCGTAGGGATCGTCATTGAAAAAGTGTTCCAGTGTGGGGGCCAGCAGCTCAGGGACAAGGGAATCTGGGTGGAATCTTTGGTACAGGTGAAGAGCATGCAGAAGGGTCATATTGAATTCGTCTAAGGGGTGGAACATGGATAAGAAACAGGTGGCGGCAGTCCTCAATGAGATCGGTTTATTGCTGGAACTAAAAGGTGAGAGCCCTTTTAAGTCCAGGGCTTATTATAACGGAGCCCGTACCATTGAGTTGATGACGGAGGATCTGGTCACCCTGGTGGAGGAAGACCGGCTCCGGGAGTTGCCCGGTATCGGTAGCGCCTTATCCGAAAAGATTGCTGAACTGGTTCGCACCGGAAGTATTGCCTATCTTGATGAACTGAGGAGTGCTGTGCCCGAAGGTGTCTTGGCCTTGTTGCGGGTCCCCGGATTGGGTCCCAAAAAGGCCAGGGTCCTGTACCAGGAACTGGGCATTGAGAGTTTGGGAGAATTGGAGTATGCATGTAAGGAGAATCGTTTGGTTACATTAAAAGGATTTGGGGCCAAAACCCAGGCCAAGTTTTTGGCAGGCCTGGAGTATTTGAAACGCTTTCAGGGCAGTTTTCGCCTGGCCGATGCCCGGGTGCAGGCGGAAATACTGCTGAACAGCCTCAAAGACTGCCCCTGGGTGGTTGAAGGGGAAATTGCCGGCAGTATCCGGCGGGGCAAAGAGATCGTGAAAGATGTGGATTTGGTGGCCGGGTCCCGGGAACCCGGCAAGGTGACGGAGTTTTTTGCCGGGCTGCCTGAGGTGGAGAAAGTGATTGCCTTGGGAGAGACCAAGGTCAGTGTTAAACTGCAGAGTGGCTTGGCCGCTGATTTAAGGGTGGTGGAACCGGAGCAGTTTGTTTATGCACTCCATCATTTTACCGGTAGCAAAGAACATAATACGGCCTTGAGGCAGTTGGCCAAGAACATGAAGCTGAAGATCAATGAATACGGGATCTTTCATGGGGATGAGCTGCTTCTTTGCCAAAATGAAATGGAGTTTTACCGTACCTTGGGTTTGGATTATATTCCCCCTGAATTGCGGGAGAATGCGGGAGAAATTGAAGCGGCCTTGGAAGGCCGGCTGCCGGAACTGGTGGAACCGGGGGATATCCAGGGGACTTTCCATATTCATACCAATTACAGTGACGGCAGCAGCAGTATTGAGGAACTGGTCACCGGTGCCCTCCAAAGAGGTTACCGGTACATCGGTATTTCCGACCACAGTCAATCAGCCTTTTATGCAGGGGGTCTGAAGAAAGATGATATCCTCCGTCAACATGAGGACATAGCCAGGATCCAGGAGCAATATCCGGAAATAATCATCTTTAAGGGAATCGAAGCTGATATCAAAGCGGACGGTTCCCTGGATTATGATGATGAGATTTTGGCTTTATTTGATTTTGTCATTGCCTCCGTCCACAGCAATTTCAGGGCAGGAGTAGATTTGACGGAACGGCTTTTGCGGGCCATTTCCCATCCGGCGGTAACCATGCTGGGGCATGCTACGGGGCGGTTACTCCTGGCCCGGGAAGGGTATGGGGGGGATATGGAGAAACTCCTTACAGTGGCTAAAGAAAAGCAGGTGATCATGGAGTTGAACGCTTCTCCTTCCAGGTTGGACTTGGATTGGCGCTATTTGCGCCGGGCAAAGGAATTGGGAGTGAAGGTCAGCATTAATCCGGATGCTCACCGGGTGGAAGAGTTGGATGATGTTTGGTATGGTGTGTTGATGGCCCGGAAAGGCTGGCTGGAAGCCGGCGATGTTTTCAATACCATGAGTCCCAGACGGGTCAAAAGGTATTTGGAGGAACGCCGTCGAAGCCGGCTGGGGGAGTAAAACCAAGGGAGGTTTAGCTATGGCGAAAGTGATTTTGCTGTCAGGCAGTCCCAGAGCGAAAGGTAATACAATGCTGGTGATGGATGCCTGTGCGGAGATCATCAGGCAGGAAGGCGTGGAAGCGGAGGTTATTTCCCTCCACGACAAAAAGATCCGGTCTTGTATTGCCTGCTACCGGTGCGGTGAGTTGGGACGTTGTTCCATCGATGACGACGGGCTGAATGAGATTATTGAAAAAGTCAAAGCAGCGGAAGGGCTGATTGTGGGGGCCCCGGTCTATTACGGTACAGCCCGGGGCGATTTAATGTCGGCACTGCAGCGGATCGGTATGGTTGCCGGAAGGAACGGACGCTGGCTTAGCTGGAAAGTAGGAGGCCCCATTGCCGTAGCCCGCAGGGGAGGATTGTCGGCCAGCTACCAGGAGATGCTGATGTTTTACTTTATCAGTGAAATGATCGTCCCCGGTTCTACATATTGGAATATTGTTTTTGGCAAAGAGCCGGGAACGGCCGGCGAGGATGTTGAGGGGATGGAAACCGTAAAACGGTTTTCCGCCAATGTGGCCAAGCTGATTAAAAAGCTGCATGGATAAATAAGGCCAAGAGCCTTTGGGAGGGAGCAGCCATGGATGATGTTGCCGGCAACTGGAGCCATGCTTACGAAGAAGCACTGAAGAGATACAGGGAACTCACCAGACCGAAAAGGATCGCGGAAAATGCCGGTGCCTCCTACCAAGGAACTGGGGAACAAGGCCAGTTTACCCTGGGGTATTGCGGTGAGGATTATGTCGTTACCTATCCGGAAGGATCGATTCATCCTGCCTCCGGGGAAGGAAAGGTGCCCACCAGCGTCAAAATATGCATCCTGTTGTATATGGCCCAAGCGGTGCCTTTACCGGAACGGGAGGATTGGAAAACCTTTAAAGATTTGCCCCAAGGTTATCATCACTGGGCTCCTTTTGTAGTGGAAGCATTGGATCCTCTGGTTGAGGGTTTTGGCAGTGATTTGGAAGCTTTTAAACTAGCCGGGGAAAGTCTGGGGGGAATCCCGGTAGCCATGGGTGATCTGGGTTTCCGGTTCCAGGTGTTGCCCCGGATTGGGCTGCAAGTAATTGTCTGGGCCGGGGACAAGGAGTTTTCGCCCAAGGCCAACATCCTCTTTAACGGCAATTCGGTGATGCAGGCGGATACGGCGACCCTGTACATGCTGGGGATTGATCTGGCCAGGCGCTTGCTCTGCCGGGCAGGAAAGCTGTGAGGTAGAGCAGGGGCGTTGACAATGAGCGGTCTCTGTCATAGAATGAAATAAAGTCATTCAACGACCAGAGCAGGCAGCCGTCAATGGTGTAGCCGGGCGAAAGCAGCAGAGAAATCTGTGGGACTGGGTACCCACAGGTTTTTTATTTTCAGGAGGAAAGGTTATGGGGAATAAAATTACGTCCCTATTGCTGCGGTGTTTTGTGCAGGATAAGGGGCAGTTGGAAGAAGAGGAATTTCGCAAAAAATGCGGCCTGTTGGAAGGCTGGGGCAGTGTGATCCTCAATATCATCCTGTTTGCCGTTAAACTGGTGATGGGTTTAGCTATTAACAGTGTGTCCCTTATTGCTGATGCCGTTCACACCCTGGCAGACGTGATTACCTCAGGGGTGGTCATAGTCAGCTTTAAGGTGGCCGGGCAGCCGGGGGATCAGGAGCATCCTTACGGTCACGGCCGGGCGGAACAGATTGCTGCCCTGATTATTGCTGTCCTGTTAGGGATGGTGGGTATCGAATTTTTTCTGGAATCTGTACAGCGCTTGTTTAAGCCGGAAGTGGTGGAATACAGCTTTTGGGTCATGGTTGCCCTGCTAATCACGGCCTTGGTTAAAGAGTGGATGTACCGCTTTGCCAGGGAGCTTGGGGAAAGGATTGATTCGGCGGCTTTAATCGGTGATGCCTGGCACCATCGTACAGATGCCATCGCTTCGGCAGGGGTAGCCGTGGGCCTTGTCGGGGTGTTATTGGGCTATCCGTGGATTGATGCGGTTCTCGGGCTAATCGTTTCCCTGTTGATTGTTCATACGGCTTATGAGATTGGCCGGGAAGGGGTCAACAAACTAATGGGGGAGCGTCCGTCCGATGAACTGGTGGAAACCATAACCGAATGCGCCCTGAAGGTAGACGGTGTGCTGGGGATCCACTGTATCGAACTACATGAATACGGTCGACAAAAATACGTGACGGCCCACTTGGAAGTATCCCCCGACCTGGATGTGGTTCAGGCCCATGAGTTGACGGAACTGGTGGAGGAAAAAGTAAGCAAGGTATTGGGAGCTGAAATCTTAATCCATATTGAGCCTGCCGACTAAATGGGTCTTTCCTGTTTTTCCGGCCGCGGCGAATTGCCGGAAAGAATCAATTATGTCCGGTTTCTCCTTGGCAAAGTCCACAAAGAGGCAGATGCAGTCCAGGGCCTCCTGGCTGAGACTGTGCTCGATTATTTCCGTGTCTTTCAGCAGGTTTTCTTTTACTCCCAGGAGCCGGAAAAAATCTTCCAGTGTTTGATGCCTTTTTAAGAGTTTTTCTCCCATGTCCCGGCCCCGGACCGTCAATTCGATGGCCCCGTATCTTTCGTAGTTTAAGTATTTGGCTTCCGCCAGGCGTTGAACCATTTTTGTTGCCGAGGGGGGCTGTACATTCAGGGCCAGGGCCAGGTCGTTGAGGCGAACGGGTTTTTTCCCTGCCGATAACCGGAAGATCATTTCCAAATAGTCTTCCATGCTTGGGGTGAGATCATGATTGGTTTGATTCCGGAGAGCATATCCCCGTACTGTAAGGAAGTCTTGTCTTTTGTTCATCTGCTCCTCCTTGGCTATTGCCTTTCTGTTATCCGTCACCATGAACATGAATGTCTAGCTAATCATTAATACTATACATATTCAGCCGGAAGATGATTTTTACTGTTTTCCAAAGGGGAATGGCCATGAAGGTTTTTGGGACTCCTCATACCGGTCGGATGCCCGGAGCATTTTACTGGATTTTCGGTGTCTCCCTGTTAGTTACCGGAGGACCTTTTGTACTGCTCTTTTTCGGTGCACCTCACCCGGTAAAGTATATCAACATGTTTGTTTTAGGGCCGGTCTTTTTGGGCATGATGGGCCTGATGTGGTATTACCAGCGCTCTTTCGACAGGCTCAGCTATGAATTGACGGAAACCGGGATTGTGATCAATTGGGGTAAAAACCCAACGGTAATTTCTTATGAGGATATAAGAGCCGTTTCCCCGGGAAAATTAAAGGGTGCCAGTCGGATTTATGGCTTGGAAATTGGGGGCTACCGCCAGGGTCTCTTTTCCGTCTACCGCTTGGGTAAAGGGCAGTTTTACGCCGTTGGCGATCAGGTGGTATTTATTCAAACGGAAGAAAACCTGTATTGTATCAGCCCTGCGGATCATGAAGACTTTGTCGGCACTCTCCGGGAAAAGTTGCGGCAGCAGGGAGTCTCCTACTCGGAACAGGTGACCAAACAGCAGGGAAAAACCAAATCCGGTTCTTTCCTGGATGGCTGGTCTCTGGCCGGGATTATCCTGGGCATTGTCATGATCTTGGGGATGGTACTCCTGATTTACTTGCTGATTCCCCGGCTGCCGGAACGGATTCCCATGCACTATAATTGGCGGGGAGAGGTAGACGGTTACGGATCACCTGAAGGACTGTACATAATGCCGGGACTGGCCCTGGTTTGTTGGTTTCCCACTGTCATCATCGGCATTGCCTTGGCCGACGGTAATGCCAGGACCCGGCGGTTGGTGGTGGCGGTGGGCGGTGGAACAGTGTTGCTGGTGTGGGGTATCCTGCTGGCTATGGTCCTTCCTTTGCTTTGAACCGGCCATCCGGCCTGACCTCATGGTTAACGGTCCCGGTCAGTAGGCTCCTTTGCATAGGGAAAAATATTTTTGCTATACTAGGAAGGAATTTCGCCGGCAGTTTCGAATTATATGAATAGTAACCCATACCGGGAAGGTATGCCAAAGGCAGGGAGGGGGAGCGCTAATGAATGACGGTTTAACCAATGCCGCAGCAGGACATCTGCAGGCATTGGAGGGAATCCTTCCGGCTTTTCAACAGCAGGATCCCCAGCGGTTGGCGGAACGCAGCGGTGCTGCTTTTACGGCGGTAGGCAGCAGTGGGGTTTTTCACTTGAAGTACCTCGGTGATGAAATGGAGATCTGTTTTCCCACGGGAGAAGCCGTTAATAAAACTGCCGGTGGAGAAGTCTCCGCCAAAGACAGGATTGTTCTGATTAAATATTTGCTCAATGCCGTGCCTGTTCCTGAAAGAGATGAGTGGAAGACTTTTAAAGAATTGTCGGCGGCTCCTCATCACTGGAATGTATTAATTCCGGAAGCTATTGAAGCATTGACCAAGGGATTTGGCAACGACTTGAAGGCCTTTGAGCAGGCAGCCCTCCGGCTGGAAGGAGAACCGGTTAAGCTGGGAGACCGGGGGTATCGTTATTATGTTTTACCCAGGATTCCGATCCAAATAGGAATTTGGGAGGCTGATGAGGAGTTTCCCCCCAAGGCCAGCATCCTGTTCAATGCCGCTGCCCAGCTGCAGGCGGATACGGCCACCCTCTTTTCGCTTGGGATCGCTTTAGTCCGAAAGCTTCTTTACCTGGCGGGCAAACGTTCCGGTCCCTGAACAAAAAGAGAATAAAATTTCGTAATACTGGGAAGGATTTTCGCCGTTAATTGCGAAGATTATAAATTATGACTACATACCAGGAAGGTATGTCAAAGGCCATGAAGGTCATGCCTGCTGAAGGCGTGCTTTTTCATGGCCTTTTTACTGTTGAACGATAAGAAAGGGGAATGGAAAATGGCTTATGATGTGGCTGCTTGGGAGAAGAGTGTAGCTTTTCACGGACATATCTGTCCCGGATTGGCAATTGGTTTTAAAGCGGCTCAGGTTGGGCTGAACGCCCTGGGTGTGGCAAGAGCCGAAGATGAAGAACTGGTGGCTATTGTGGAAAATGATGCATGTGGGGTGGACGCCATTCAAGTATTAACCGGTTGCACCATTGGCAAAGGCAATCTCATTTACCGGGATTATGGGAAGCAAGTTTATACTTTCGCCAATCGAAAGACCGGCGAGGCAGTGCGGGTTGCGGTAAACCCGGGGCTGTTGGATGCCCGGGATGAAGAATACCGGCAGCTCCGGCAGAAGGTTTTTGGCGGAACTGCCACTCAGGAAGAAAGGGAGAGATTCAGTGTGAAACACCGGGAAGCAGCCCGGTGGCTTTTGGAACTGCCCGACGACCGGTTCTGTCAATGGAAGAAAATTGATTTACAATTGCCCGGCAAAGCAAGGATCTTTTCCAGTATTATATGTGAAGAGTGCGGCGAGGCAGCCATGGAACCGCGGATCAGGATCAAAAACGGCAAGAAAGTCTGCCTGGCCTGTTTCGGAGAAGAATACGGCCGGGGCTGGTAAAAAGCAGTTCCCTGGTGCCGGTGAAGGGTCTTGGGAATCAGTTTCTTAAGGCAGGTGCTATTGAATGAGGTCAAAAAAAATAAAATTTTCGTTCCTATTACTGTTTTCACTGGTCCTCGGCGGTTTGCTTTTGACCGGTTGTGGAGTAAAAGAACCGGATGCCGCAACCGGGCATCCCTCAGGGATTGAAGTTTATACCATTGCCGATGCAGCGGGGGACTGGGGTTTTCCGTCCCCTTATGGCCATTATGACCGTGGTCCGGGGATCTTGAGGATGAGCTTTCTCTTTGATACCTTAGTTTGGCGGGATGCCACCGCTTATGTGCCGGCTCTGGCGGAGAACTGGGAATACCTGGAGGAGGAAACAGCCTATTTGTTCGAACTGCGGCCTGATGTAACCTGGCATGACGGGGAGCCATTCACCGCCAGGGATGTTGCTTTTACTTTCCGTTACCTGAAAGAGCACCCCTACAGCATGGCCGATACGACAGCGGTGGCGGCAGTGGAAGTGCTGGACGATTACCGGGTGATAATAAAGCTCCATGAACCCTTTGCACCCTTTTTAGCCCGGATTGCCGGAGCGGTGCCCATCCTGCCGGAACATATTTGGCAATCGGTGGAGAACCCGGCGGAGTATAGTCAACCGGAGGCGGTCATCGGTACCGGCCCTTATAAGTTGGCGGACTATAACCGGGAACAGGGCAGTTACCTGTACCTGGCCAATGAGGATTATTACTTGGGAGAGCCCCTGGTAAAACAACTGCGTTTCGTCAAATTGAATCCCCAGTTGGCCGGTGCGGCTCTTTTAAGGGGTGAAATCAATTACACTCCCATTCCCCCGGAGATGCTGGATGAGCTCCTGGGTCAGGACATCTCCATTGTGAAAGCTGATTATGATTTTGCGGTAAAACTCATGTTTAATCACACCAAGGAGCCTTTCTCCGGGAAAGAATTCCGCCAGGGATTGGCTTATGCCATTAACCGCCAGGAGCTGGTGGACATTGCCAAGAGAGGCCATGGCCTGGCAGGCAGCCCGGGACTGCTGTCCGAAACCTCACCTTGGTATAACGGTGGGGTCCCGGCTTACGGGTACGACCAGGATCGAGCTCTGGCCCTCTTTGAAAAAGCCGGTTACCACTATGAGAACGGTAAACTGGTTAAAGACGGAAAACCGGCGATGTTTACCCTGCTCTTTGATCCCGACACGGAGCGGGAGGCCCAATTGTTAGAGAAACAGTTGGAGGAGGTAGGAATTGAACTCCGGTTACGCAGTGTAGAAACTAAGACCAGGGATTCCCTGGTGTCCGACTGGCAGTTTGATCTGGCCCTGCTGGGGCACGGGGGACTGGGTACGGACCCGGCCTTCTATACCCAGGTCATTGTGGGTCCCTCCTTCCATAGCGCCCGCTACACGGCTAATGAGCAGTTGAACAACCTGATTAAAGACCAGTTGAAGACCATGGACCGGGAGAGCAGACTGGGGCTGTTAAAGAAAATACAGGAGATTTATGCCGAGGAGATGCCTTGTCTCACCTTATATTATCCTGACAACTACTTTGCCCATGACGGCCAAGTTGAGCTTTTTAATACCTGGCAGGGTGTGGCCACGGGAGTGCCTCTACCTCTGAACAAGCTGTCCTTTGTTCAAAGAGGAGGAATACCTCAATGAAATGGCACCGGGGGCTTACCGGCTATGGCATTGCATTACTCTTGATCATTACCCTGAATTTCCTCCTGCCCCGCCTGTTGCCCGGGGATCCCCTGCTGGCCATTTACGGGGAAGAGGCCTTGCTTACCATGCCGGCAGAGCAGCAGGCTTTGCTGAGAGAAAAGTTGGGTTTGGACGGTTCCCTGGTGCACCAGTATTTCTTTTACTGGCATAACCTGCTTCAGGGAGATTTGGGTTACTCCTATTCCTATAAAGCCCCGGTGGCAGCAGTCTTATTGGGGGCTCTACCCTGGACTTTACTCCTGGTTGGCACCTCTCTCCTTTTATCTACCTGGTTGGGATTAATCCTGGGGTTGGAATCAGGCTGGCGCCGGGGAAAAACACTGGACGGGGTTTTACTGACCGGATTAGTCTTTTTGGGAGGCATACCCGATTTCTTTTTGGGTATGCTGCTCTTGATCTTTTTTGGCGTTACGTTTAAGCTCTTTCCCCTGTCAGGGAGTATGACTCTTTACAGTGGTTTAAAGGGCTTTCCTTTGGTACTGGACATTCTTTGGCACCTGGTGTTGCCGGTGGTCTCCCTGACCTTGGTGCGACTGTCGGGTAATTATTTGGTAGCCAGAAACACCATGATCGCCACCGTAAATGAGCCCTTTATCTTTACGGCTAAGGCCAAAGGAGTTCCGGAGGCGGGGATCCGGTACAGACATGCCGGCAAGCACGTTTTACTGCCGGTAGTTACCCAATTGGGAGTGGGACTGGGACGGCTGGTTACCGGTTCCCTCTTTATTGAAATGGTTTTTAGTTACCCCGGTTTGGGGTTGCTCCTGCGGAGAGCGGTGGAGGCCAGGGATTATCCCCTTTTGACGGGAGCGGCAATCCTCCTTGCTTTGGGAGTATTGATGGGCAGCTTCTTGGTGGAAATCATCTACAGCAGAATTGATCCGAGGTTGAAACATGCACATTAATTATTGGCAGAGCACTAAGCAGAATCCTTTAGGAACAATAGGGCTGGTCTTAATGGGAGTTATGGTCACGGCAGCTTTTTTGTCCCCCTTTCTCCCCCTGCCTGATCCCTATAGCCAGAGTACGGCGGTATTTGTTCCTCCTTCGGAGGACCATTGGCTGGGGACCAATGACGTGGGCCAGGATCTTTTTGCCCAGCTCCTGCTGGGTTTGCGGGTTTCTTTGGCAGTAGCGGTGGGAGTAGGGGGCCTGGCCACCCTGTTGAGTGCCGTCATCGGGGCAGTGGCCGGTTATTGGGGTGGCTGGCTTGATCAGGTAACCATGCGGTTTGTTGATGCCTTGTTGGCTGTGCCTCCCTTGTTGTTGATGATCCTGGCCGGCGCCTATTTGCAGCCGGGATTAGTAACGCTAATTCTCCTGCTGTCGGCAGTCAGCTGGTCCGGAGGAGCCAGAATCATCAGTGGGCAAACCATGGTTCTGAAAGAACAATGGCATGTGAAGGCGGCCCGCTGTTTCGGTGCCGGTTCCCGGTATCTTCTGGGCAAACATATTTTTCCGGATTTAGCTCCTTTACTGGTAGCTTTATTCCTCCAAAACGCCCGCAGGGCGGTAGTGATGGAAGCAGGCCTTTCTTTCCTGGGAATTACGGATCCCCTGCTGTTGAGTTGGGGGAAAATGCTCCACCATGCTATGAAGTATATTTATCTTGATGCCTGGCGCTGGTGGCTGCTGCCGGTGGGGATCAGTTTGTCGTTGACTGTCTTAGCATTTGCCTTGTTGGGTTACGCGTTGGAAGAAGCCATGGATCCAAGGCTTGGGAGGGATAATGATGCTCAAAATTACTGATCTCCGGGCCCGGTTTGGTGATTTCGCCGTTCTAAGGGGTATCGATCTGGAAGTGCAAGCCGGGGAGGTGCTGGCATTGATCGGCGAATCCGGGACCGGTAAGACCACTTTAGCCAGGGCCATTCTGGGTTTGAGCCAGGCCCGGTTAGCCGGGGAGATCAATTTTAACGGTCAAAACCTGTTGACCATGTCCAAGGAGCAATGGCAAAAGGTCCGGTGGCGGCACATTGCCATGGTTTTTCAGAATGTAGAAGAAGCTTTTAATCCCCTCTATCCTGTTTTGGACCAGGTGATGGAGCCTTTGCTGGTCCATACAGACTTAAGTGTTGATCAGGCCCGGGAAAAGGCTGTTGCCTGGCTGGAGAAAGTGGGATTGGCAGGAACGTTACACCGTCGCTATCCCCATCAACTGAGCGGCGGCCAGAAGCAGAAGGCTTTAATTGCCATGGCTTTTATTCTGGAGCCGTCGCTGCTTATTCTGGATGAACCGACCTCAGCCCTGGATCCCCTGGGACGCCTGGAAGTATTGCATTTGTTGCGGGAGCTAAGGCAAAACAGGACCATGTTGATTATCACCCATGATTTTGCCACCGCCGCCCAATTGGCTGACCGGGTGGCGGTGTTGTATGGGGGAAAACTGGCGGAAGTAGGTCCGGCAGGAGAATTGCTGGAGAACCCCAGGCATCCTTATACCAGGGGCGTGTTGCGTTCTTATCCCAATATGACTACTACTAAAGAATTGCAAGGGATCCCCGGCAATTTGGAGTGGACGGAAGTAGGCTGTCCTTTTGCTCCCCGTTGTACCCAACAGCTGGATGTCTGTCAACGGGAAAGTCCTGCGCTGGCCGGTCCGGCAGAGCACCGGATCGCCTGCCACCGGGGAGGCATTGTGCCTCTACTTCGCTGCCAAGGTTTGTCTCAGGAGTATGAAGGCATGCCGGTGCTGAAGCAGGTAGAACTGACTCTCTATGAAGGGGAAACTGTAGCCCTGGTGGGTGAAAGCGGTTCAGGCAAAACTACTTTGGCAAAATGTATTATGGGATTGGTACCCTACCAGGGTCAGCTTTGGCTGAAAGAGAAACCGGTAGCAAAGCGTCACAAAGAATTTTACCGGCAGGTTCAAATGGTGTTTCAATCTCCGGCTGCTTCTTTAAGTCACCGGCACACGGTACTGGAAGCGGTGGCGGAACCCTTGGAGATTCAAGGTTTGGGCAAAACTGTTGAACTCAAGGAAAAGGTACAGCAGGTTTTGGCGGAAGTGCAATTACCCTGGGATGAGGAGTTCCTGGCTGAGCTTGTTCATCATTTGAGCGGGGGGGAGGCTCAGCGGGTAGCCATTGCCAGGGCATTAATCCTTAATCCGGCCCTATTGATTGCCGATGAACCTACCTCCGCTTTGGATCCCAGCGTTCAGGCCAAAATAATAAAATTATTGCTGCAGTTGCAGGAAAACAGGGGCTTGGGTATTTTATTTATTACTCATGACCTGGCGCTGGCCAGAAAAATAAGTGACCGGATTGTGGTGCTGAAACAGGGAAGAATTGTGGAAGAAGGACCTTCCCACCGGGTTGCCGTTTCTCCCCAACATCCTTATACCAGAAGACTGTTGGAAGCGGCACCGGGCTGGCAGGCACCGTTCCCTGGGACCGGGGTCGAGGAAACAGCCTGAAGGGAGGAGCGGAAGGAGGAAACCCACCGTCAAAAGACGAATCAATATGTCGGTATCCGGCAAGATACCGGCAACAATAATTGCGGATTTTTGAAGGTGGGATATTTTGGACAAAATGCCTTTGCAGCAAATG
>JAAZDD010000004.1 GCA_012512955.1 Clostridia bacterium | reverse complement strand
GTAAACTATACCTTTTGAGTATACATTGGAGGAACTAATGCAATTAACCCAGGCAACGGACTATTCGCTGCGAGTTGTTCTCTACCTGGCCACGCTGGAGCCGGGAGTGGTTGTTACAGCGAAAGATATTTCCGCCCATGAAAATGTGCCCATGCGCTTCTTGTTGAAAACCCTGCGGTCTTTGGTTAAAGCAGGCATCCTGCACTCTTACCGTGGCCCTGACGGGGGCTATGCCCTGGCTAAAGAACCTAAGGAGATTACTTTACGGGACGTTATCGAAGCAGTGGAAGGACCTGTCTACATCAACCGCTGTTTCATCGATGAAGATTACTGTACCAAGCACTGGACCCGTGCCTGTCCTGTCCACCGGGCCCTGAACGACATCCAAAAAGTGTTGGTACAGGAGCTGGATAAATATAATTTTGCCGATTTACTGGCCCGTTATCGCCAAGGGCAAAGTCAGGATGGGCGAGGATGTCAATGCTAACCGGTTTCGTTTCTATTATCTAAATGCTATAAATAATTTTGCAAGGGAAAGGAGGGCAGTTTGCAATAATTGTTTACCCTTTCGGTATAAATTTAGTTTAAGGGGGGTTACTCATGAGTGAGCTAATCTTAGCTCGGTGGCAATTCGGTCTTACCTCTGCCTATCACTTTCTGTTTGTGCCTCTAACCCTTGGTTTATCGATGCTTGTGGCAATCATGGAAACCATCTACGTCAGATCAGGCAACGAAACATATAAGAAAATGGCCCAGTTCTGGGGCAAGCTGTTTGTCATCAACTTTTCCATGGGTGTAGTAACCGGTATTGTGATGGTCTTTCAGTTTGGCATGAACTGGTCCGAATATTCCCGTTTTGTAGGGGACATCTTCGGAGTACCGCTGGCTATTGAGGCCCTGCTGGCTTTCTTCCTGGAATCCACTTTCCTGGGTATCTGGATCTTCGGTTGGGAAAAAGTCTCCGAAAAGGTGCATCTACTGAGTATCTGGTTGGTAGCCATCGCCAGTAACTTATCTTCCCTGTGGATTCTTACGGCCAACTCTTTCATGCAGAATCCCGTGGCGTATACCTTGACGGAAACCAGGGCGGAAATGACCAATTTCCTGGAATTGCTGACCAACCCTTATGTGTGGCATCAATTCCCCCATGTGATCCTGAGCGGTTTTACCACCGGGGCCTTCTTCATCCTTGGGATCAGCGCCTACCATTTACTGCGGAAAAATAATTTGGAATTCTTCCGCAACTCCTTCAAAGTAGGAGCTGTTTTCGGTTTGATCAGTGTCTTGCTGGTTGCCGGCGTCGGCCATAAGCAGGGCCAGTTCCTGATTGAGACCCAACCCATGAAAATGGCCGCTGCCGAGGCTTTGTGGGAAACGGCAGATCCGGCACCCTTTGCCGTAGTGGCTTTAATCGATGAGAAAAAGCAAGAAAACACCTGGGAAATTGCCCTGCCGGGAATGACCAGCTTCCTGGCCTACAATAAGTTTGCCGGGGAAGTAAAAGGCATGAAAGACCTGCAGTTGGAACAGGAGGCCCGCTATGGTCCCGGAAATTATATCCCGCCCGTGAAAACCGTCTATTGGAGCTTCCGCTTCATGGTGGGAGCAGGTTCCTTGATGGTGCTCTTAGCTTTGGTTGCCTTTATCCGTTCCCGGTCCGGCCGGCCGGAAACTGCTGCCGGTTTCCTGAAAATACTGCCCTGGGCCATTGCCCTTCCCTACAT
>JAAZDD010000043.1 GCA_012512955.1 Clostridia bacterium | reverse complement strand
GAAGTCCAGGTTGGGCATAAACCGGGAAAGACCTTGAACTGCTTCAAAGGCGGCCAAAACTCCCATAGTCAAAGCAGCAATCCAGATTCCCTTAAGCTGTCCCGTGGAGACCAAGTGGATGGACAAACAAAGGGTTGCCACCATGGCCAAGTGGGCCAGGAGTTGGGTCTGGGTGCCCGTCAAGGCATTCCCGGTGCTTATCCTCAGTTGCAACCGGGCAAAAGCATTGCCCTTGCCGGTGGCCTTGTCTATTTGGAGTTTCTCCCGGCCAAAGGCCGTTATTTCCGTTAAGCCTTTCAGGCTGTCTGCCAGCAATGTATTCAGTTCTTCCCGGGCCCTGTCCAGTTTTTCCTTCCCGCCGGTGAGGCGGCGGACCAGCCATGGCACTCCCAGGGCAGCCAGCCCGTAGAACAGGACAAAAGCAAGCACCAAAGACCAGTGAAACAGGCTTAAAAAGAAAGCGGCGGCCAGGCCGATGCAGATGACCGTCAAAGGAGGTAAAAGGACCCGCAAGTAGAGGTCTTTCAATGCCTCCACATCATTGACCAGCCGGGACAGGAGTTGCCCGCTGTGGTAACTTAAAAGCCGGCCCGGTGACTGGGCGGCCAGGGAATGATAGACCCACACCCGGATTTTACCCAGAATTGATAAAGTGGCGTGGTGGGTTACATACCGCTCTCCATACCGGAAAGCGGCCCGGGAAATACCGAAAAACCGGACCCCAGCCACCAGTACCATTAGGTCCAAAACAGGGGGCCGGAGGGCGGACCAGGAAATCAGGTAGGCTGACGTAATGAGTAGCCCCATGTTGCTGCCGATGGTCAGGAAGGATAAGATGAGTCCTAAAGTCATCGGTTTCCAATAGGGGAGCATTAACCGGACCAATCGTTTCAGCACTGCCATCATGCCACCCCCCGGTAGGCCTGCCGGAGCCGGTAGTAAACTCCTTTTTGGGCCAGCAGTTCCTGATGGGTTCCTGATTCCACGATTTTGCCCTGTTCCAGGACCAAAATACGATCCGCCAGTTCCAGGGTGGACAGCCGGTGGGCTACCATGATCGCTGTTTTTCCGGCCAGCAGCCTCCCCAGTGCCGTTTGAATCAACATTTCATTTTCCGGATCCAACCCGGCTGTAGCTTCATCCAGGAGGACCAGGGGTGTATCCAGCAGCAAGGCACGGGCAATGGCCACCCGTTGTGCCTGGCCGGCACTTAAGCTGCGACCTCCCTTGCCGATGACCGTATCATAGACCTGGGGCAGGGAAAGGATGAATTCATGGATTTCGGCGGCTGCTGCTGCCTGCTGCACTTCCGCCAGAGATGCTTCCGGCCGGCCCAAAGCAATGTTCTCCCTGACGGTACCGTTGAATAAATAGGGAGCCTGGGGCACCAGGGCCACTTGTTTCCGCCAGCTTGCCAAATGGAAGTCAGCCAGGGGAACTTCTCCCACCAGGATCCGGCCGGCCTGGGGTTCCAGGAAACCCAGGACCAATTGAAGCAGGGTGCTTTTGCCGGCACCGCTGGGTCCTACCAGGGCTACCCGCTCCCCGGGTCGAAGGGTGAAGGAGACCCGGTCCAGGGCAGGTTGTGCCCCTGTGTAGGAAAAACTGACCTCTTGAAAAGCAATTCCCCCGTCCGGTATATGACCCTCCGCCATTCTTTGACCTCCCTGCCGCCGGGGTACCGGCGTATCCAAAAGGGCAAAAATACTTTCCGCCGCCTTGGCTCCGGAAATACCCGCATGATACTGGGTGCCCAGGTTCCGGAGAGGAGCGTAAAATTCCGGAGCCAGCAGCAGGATGAAAAAAGCCTTTTCAAAAGGAATGGTACCGGCAACCAGTCGCAGGCCCAAGGCCACGGCCACGATGGCAGTGCTGACGGTCATAAAGAACTCCAGGAAAAAAGCGGACAGGAAAGCGATGCGCAGTACTCCCATGGTGGCTTTGGCCCATTCCTGGCTCAGCCGGGCAATTATTTTCCCCTGGGCCAAAGTCCTCCGCAACAGTTTCAAGGTAGCCAGCCCTTCCAGCACATCCAGGAAGTGAGCGTTCATCCGTCCCAGGATATGCCATTGTTTCTTGGCCCAGGCATCGGCCAGGTTGCCGATGAGAACCATGAAAAGGGGGATGAGGGGCGCTGTAGCGACAAAGATGATGCCGGACAGGAGATCCCTGGGAAAGACCACTGCCAGGATGCCCAGGGGAATGATGGCAGCCAGGGCCACTGAAGGCAGGTAGCGGGAAAAGTAATCCTCCAGGGCCTCTACTCCCTCCACCAGGGTACTGATTAACCGTCCCGTGTCTTCCCGGCGACCGTAGACAGGCCCTAAGGCAAAGAGATGGTTGAGGAGGTTTTGTCTTAAATATTCCTTGACTTTGGCGGCTCCCCGGTGGGCCAGGATCTCCCCCCACCAATAGACTAAAGCCCGGAGGAGAACAATGG
>JAAZDD010000042.1 GCA_012512955.1 Clostridia bacterium | reverse complement strand
GTTTTAACTAAATCTTTTGAAAATAAAGAAACCACTTTTTATTAAGCGCCCCTTAAGGCAATAAAAGTGGCCAATAATCATTGTTGCAGGGATAAACCCTGCAACATGAATTAGTCAGATGGTGGACGAGATGGGACTCGAACCCACGCCCCCCTGAATGCCATTCAGGTACTCTCCCAACTGAGCTACTCGCCCTCGCACTTATTCAAGACAGTAAACATTATAACATAATCCATAATAAATGCAAGGGGCTAAACTCAAATTAGCCAAAAATAAGTTTGATGCTGCTTCCATGAGTAGTTTCATGGAAGCAGCCTGCTATTAACCCTTTACAACTGTTTGGCGTCTCCCAAATCCCCATCCAACATCAAGATAGATTGCTGCAACAATTGCACCACATAAAGGGGATTATGGATACCCCTGCTGCCGTCGTTGACTACCAGGAAGTAATTCCAAGCCCCATGATAAAGTTCGGCCGGAACATTTTCCAAGTCATTTCCGTTCCCATCCTGGAACAGGATGCGACCATGACCGGAGGTAAAGCTGCCTCCCTCCAGCTTGGCCTCAATGGTATCATGGAGCGTTTTCAGCAAGCCGTCTACTTCTTCCTGGAAACCTTCTACGGTACCGTCACCGTCATAATCATCCTTAGCCTTCATATTGACGGTATCAATACCCTGGTGACAGGACTTGCAAGTCTCCACATCTGATTTAAAAGTATGACTGGGGTAACCGCCTCCCAGGTCCGCCATATGACAACCGAAACAGGTATCTTTAACGGCAGTATGAGGGGAAGAACCATAGGTTTTACCCTCTACCTGAAAACCGTTGATGCCCATAACGATATCGGCTTCCGCCGAGGCATGGGGTGCCGGTCTGTTTTCCGGGTCAGGAATATTCCTGGCGTTGTGACAATCCATACAAAGTGCTCCGCCTCCGTCTCTCACCTCACCGGCCGGCAGTTGAACCAGCCCGGACTGCCAGACTTCCTTTCCGTGACCGCTATGGCAGGTATCGCAGTCTTGTCCCACCGGCTCCCCGGTATCCAAATCTTCCACGGAACTGATTTGCATCGTATAGGCCCGCCCGTCGTGACACCTCATACAGGCCTCCCGTTTGGCGGGAGAATCCGGTGATTCTGCATTGGTGGCGGTGGCGTGAGCACTTTTGGCCCACTCCTCCCGAATTGCTTCCGCCGGGTTCTTTTGCTGTTCCTCCTGGGCCGGTTCCTGAGGCTCCGGGGGAGTGTTATCGGCAGCCTGGCGGCATCCGACGGCCAGACAGGCCACCAGCACCAGCAGAATCAATGAATACTTATACCGCAAATTAATGATGCCTCCTTCCACACCAACTAGATATTTACTCTTACTTAGTATGAATGAGGAAGAAAGGCTTTATTCTTGTCCCGGTCAAATTGTTACGGTTCCAAGGTACCAAAACGGTGAAAGGGGTAAAAACGAATGAGAGCCTTCCCTTTGATGTTTTCCAAAGGGACAAAACCCCAGGAACGGCTGTCGCTGGAGTTATTTCTGTTGTCTCCCAGCACAAAAAGTTGATTGTCCGGCACGGTCACCGGCCCGAAGCTGCCCTGCATGGTTTCCAGCAGGTAATTCTCCTCGATCCGCTCCCCGTTGATCAATAATACTCCTTCCCTTATTTCAATCTCATCTCCCGGAAGCCCTACCACTCTCTTGATATAGTCTTCCCGGGTATGGGCCTCAGGAGGAGGCGCGAAAATGACGATATCGTATCGCTGCACGCCGTCTATTCTATAAAAAACTTTGTCAACAAAGACCCGGTCATTACCTCC
>JAAZDD010000041.1 GCA_012512955.1 Clostridia bacterium | reverse complement strand
CTTGCAACTGTTCCGGAGAGAGATCCTCTACTTCCCCCCAGGTCTTGAAGCCCAGTTTTAACAGTTGTTGACGAAGTTTCGGATTTAAAGGCCAGAGCACTTCCAGGGGAAGCTGCCTCCTGACTTCCCTTTCATGCTCCACCGGCAAGGTAAGCAACAAACCCCGGGGCCCTTCCTCAAGGATTAATCCCGTAAGCCGGCTGCCCTCATGTCCCAAAAGAGCAACTGCCCGGCAGAGCAGTTTTGAGGGTCCCAAACCAATTACTGCCTCCCGTCCGTAGGCCGGAATCAGTTCCTCCCAGATGGCGAAGACCATCTCCCTGGCCTGCTTTTCCCGGCCCAGGGCTAAAAAAAATGCCCAGGGGCTGTATGTTTCCCATTCAGGAGTAAACTTTTGATAGAAAAGCTGTAAATTTTTCTCCAAAGCATAAGCCTGGTAATGATCTAAAACCTCATCGCCGGTTAAGCTGATATACGCAAACATGGAACCTCCTCCCGAACATATGTTCGTAATGTTATTATAGCCGCCAGTGCTTTTTTTGTCAAAAGGAAAAAGAAGGTCCGGGTCTTGATATTTTGTTATCTATTTGTAATATTTTTGCAAGAATATTGTTTTCTACTTGTTATTTTTCTCACTATTCGAAAAATAGGACATTTGTCATGTTACAAATTTGCAATATTTTTGTTATATTATGATTAACCAAGAAGGAGCCCACAGTCCTACTCTAGAGGTTGAGCTTTCGCCAAACCCCAAGGTAGAGTCAGAGGCCGTTAGTCTGCGATCTGGAGTCCGAAGAGACCGAAGGAGGTGTAGAGCAGTGGATGTATTACTGCTCATGTTTGGCTCTGCAGCTACTGCAGAAGGCTTGGGGTTGAGGGTTTCTGGCTTTCTAGGAATGGGACTGTTATCTTCGCTTTGTTTTGCAATGGTATGCGGCCTAAGTTGCGGTTTATTATTCTTCAGCTAGAAAGACAAAATCCATTCTGCTGGCCTGCGGAATGGATTTTGTTTTCCCCTTCCAACCCTAAACAATTTCACACAGGGAGGGGTCACTATGTATTTGACAGTGTTGGCTTTGGCAATGACTTTTACCGCTTTGCTGTCCAATCGCTTAAATGCCAGATTGTTATCTTATACCGCTTTAGGGATGGGAACTGTCACCGCTTTTTCTTTATGTGCCTTGACAGTTATGGGTATCATACAGGAATTTAATCTCGTTTAAAATTAAGGCGTTGTGCCAAAACGACGGCTTGGGAACGGTTAGTCAAATTGAGTTTACGAAAAATACTACTTACGTAATTGCGAACTGTTTTTTCACTGATAAATAAACATTGGGCGATTTCTTTATTGGTTTTGGCTTCTGCAATCAGGGCTAAAACCTTTTTTTCTTGCTCCGTCAATTCTGCCAGTTCGGGGGGAGCAGACTGCTTCAGGCGGTTTTTAAGCTGTTCCACCTCCTGCCGGTCCATCAGTTTTTCGCCCCGGTATACTTTCTCGATGGCTTTAATCAAATCCCCGCTCCAGACTTTTTTCAGCACATATCCTTCCGCACCTGCCAGTAAAGAAGCCAGTACAGCTTCATCATCAGCGTAGGAAGTAAGCATAATGACCTTGATCCCCGGATCCTGGCTGCGAATTTCCCGGCAGGCCTCGATACCGGAAATTCCCGGCATCCGCACATCCATAATCACCACATCAGGCTTAAGGGTTAAAGCCTTGTCTATGGCCTCCTGGGCATTGGCCGCCTGCCCCACTACTTCCAGGTGCTCATAGCTGTCAAACAAAGCCTTCAAGCCGATCCGGACCACTTCATGATCATCCACGATTAAAAGAGAAATCCTGCTGGTCAAATCATCACCTTCCTCCATTCGCCCTGACTGACTTCAAGGGCAAATTGATCTGAACCTGGGTACCCTGACCTAATTGGCTGGTAATTTTAAATTCCCCTCCCAGATTTTCCACTCTTTGCTGCATGTTTTTAAGGCCATGACCGGATATAAGGCCGTCTCCTAATTTTTCCGGGTCGAACCCCTGCCCGTCATCCAAAACGGCAACCTGCAACTGTCCCTGCCGTTCCGTAATCCTGACCTGGATCCGGGTTGCTTGAGCATGACGGGTGGCATTGGAGAGGGCCTCCCGAAGCACATACAGTAATTCCTGGGAGACAAGTAGATTTAAATCAAGATTGTCAGGAACTTCATAAATCAAATTTATTTCCAGGCCGGCAGAGGCAAAATTATCTACTAATGCCCGGAGTTGATCAGGCCATCTGGCATCCTGTTCTTCAGGAAGGGTAAGATCCAGAATATAGTGCCTGATCTCATGGATGGTAGCATCAAGGTTTTCCATGACCTTGTTTAGGAGCTCCTTACCTTTGGGTAAAGAAGTATCCAGGGTGTTGTTAGCCACTTCCAAACTCACACCGAAGGCATAGAGAGACTGGATAACCCCAT
>JAAZDD010000040.1 GCA_012512955.1 Clostridia bacterium | reverse complement strand
TTCCTCCAATACTTCCTGTATCGCCATAAAGCTGGCCATCTGGCTGGAAATCAGCACCAGTGCCCCAATGAAGGCGGTAACCATCATGGCCCCGGACATTTTTGGGGAGCCCCAGGCAAACAGCTGAGGAAGATAGACCGCCTTTCCCATAAGGATTGTCTGGGACGTGTGTTCTCCCAAACCTAATATAGTGTAGAGCCCCCAGCCCACCATCAATCCAATTAAGGCGGAAAAACTTTTAAAAAACACATTCCCCCTGTAACTAAGGCTGACGACCAAAGAGACGATCCCGATACTGGCCAAAGCCACCGAAACACTAATCCTGCCGTTTTCATAGCCTAACATTCCTTCGACAAAAGTACCGCTAACCTGCAGGGCGGTCAGCACCAGAATCAGACCTACCACCAGGGGAGTAAAAAGCTTTTGCATTGCTCCCAACAACCCGGCAAGCCCAAACAACACCAAGACAACACCTGAAAAAATCAAGCCGAATTCCATCTGCTGCAAGATCTCAGCCGGCGTCTGCCCGGTAACTGCCCCCGCCTGGTTAAACAAAATAAAAATACTGAACCATAAGGCGGAAACCCCTTCAATAATGGGCAGCCGATGCCCCCACAAAACCTGCAAAAAAGAACCGAGCCCCACCAAGAATGTACTCCTCTGTACCAGGGCAGTAATCTCCTGAGGAGGCAACCGGAAAACATCACCGATTACCAAGGGATAAATGAGATTCAGAGAATAAATAAACAAGGCCCACTGGAGGGCAAAGAAAATGGTCTGAACAGGGGAAGGAGTATCCTTCAGCTGATAAATCAGTTGTTGCCGCTTATCCAAATCTGTCACCTCCGGTATAGATGTCGGCCCTAGTGCATTTTTCACAAAAAAATAAGGAGCCTTACATACCCCAATTACATTCTAACCGGGAAATCTGCTTGGCTCCACTGTTTTTGATGAAAAAACCGCCGGAAAACGTCTTTTCCGGCGGTTAATCATTATTAACTCTGGGTTTGTACGGCTACCAGCTTGGCTGCTCCGTATTTCTCCCTCAATTTCGGCTTTTCAATCTTGCCCGTTGGGTTCCGGGGCACCTCATCGAAAATGATTCTCCTGGGTCTCTTATACCGAGGCAGCTGTTTGCAGAACTCCCTGATTTCTTGTTCAGTACATTCAACACCGGGTTTCAACTGGATAATGGCTGCGGCAATTTCACCCAAACGACTGTCAGGCAGTCCAATGACGGCGGCATCCTTTATGGCATGGTGACCCCTTAAGTAATCTTCAATTTGCACCGGATAAATATTCTCCCCGCCGCTAATGATTACGTCCTTCTTCCGGTCAACCAAGTAAATAAAACCGTCCGCATCCATCATGGCCATATCCCCGGTATAAAGCCAGCCGTCTTTAAGCACCGCCGCCGTGGCCTCAGGATCCTTATAGTAACACTTCATCACTCCGGGGCCCTTCACTGCCAGTTCCCCAACTTCTCCCTGGGGCACCGGCCGGCCGTTGTCATCGACAATATTAGCTTCCCAATTATGCCCTGGAATACCAATGGCGCCTACTATATGGATATTTTCGATCCCTAGATGAACACAGCCGGGGCCGACAGATTCGCTTAAACCGTAATTGGTATCGTACTGGTGATGTGGAAAGTATTTTTTCCAGCGATGAATTAAGCTGGGAGGCACCGGCTGGGCACCGATATGCATCAACCGCCATTGAGAAAGATCATAATCCTCCAGCTTCACATCGCCTCGCTCAATGGCATCCAGAAGATCCTGAGCCCAAGGAACCAGTAGCCAGACGATGGTGATCTTTTCTTCGGAAACCGTCTTTAAAATCCATTCCGGTTTTACACCCCTGAGAAGCACCGCCTTGCTGCCTGCCAAAAGGCTCCCGAACCAATGCATTTTGGCACCGGTATGATATAGAGGGGGAATACACAGGAAATTGTCTTCCCGGGTTTGTCCATGGTGTTCCCGTTCTGTATAACAGGCCGACAGCAAACTGCCGTGGGAATGAAGAATGGCTTTCGGAAACCCGGTGGTACCCGAAGAAAAATAGATGGCTGCGTCATCATCGTCAGTAATCTCAACTCCCGGAGCTTCCGATGAACAGTTGGCCGTCAGGCGATCATAACTCTCCGCAAAAGTAGGCCGGTTTTCCCCGGCATATAGCAATATTTTTACTTTCGGAATCTGGTGATAGATATTTTCCACCCGGCCGATGAACTCCGGCCCGAAAATCAGCACCGAGGCGTCAGCAAGATCTAAACAATACTTAATTTCTTCTGCAGTGTAACGGAAATTCAAAGGTACGGCAATGGCACCCGCTTTAAGAATACCAAAATAAATGGGCAGCCACTCCAGACAATTCATCAGGAGAATGGCCACCTTATCCCCTTTTTTGATTCCTCTTTTAATCAACAAATTGGCCAGCCGGTTGGCTTTTTCATCAAAGACCCGCCAGGCCATCTCCCGGCGATACTCTCCAAGAGGACTGTTCTCAATCAGCTCCCACTCCAACCAGATCACATTGTGCTCCTCCTGGAGAGCCATGTTAATCTCGGTCAAACATTTCTCGTTTCCGTAGAGCCTGGCGTTACGTTCCAGTATTTCCGTAATTGGCATTTTGTCTCTCCTCCCATCCTACCGCCCTACCTTAGAGATTTTGTCATGCACCGTCATGCACTATATTCAATTATAAAAGGAGACAGAACAATTAGCAACTGTTTTTGCCCTGATGCCTGTCCGGAACCGCTCCACAAAAATTAACGAAGTCTTTTTTTAAAACTTAATCCTGATTATACTTAATCAGGTAGTTACCTATAAAATTAATTTTTCCAATCTGCCGGAAATAACCAAGCACAGCGAAAAGGGCTGCCCCAACGGTATCCAGGATCAAATCGGTCATGGTATCATCCAAACTGCCTCTTTGCATGTTAAAGCCAAAAACCTGATCCATGAAATACTCATAGATTTCCCAAACAGCCCCCATGGCTACTGCAAAACAAAAAGAAAAAAAGGATACAAAAACGGCACTCAATTGCACGGTGGTT
>JAAZDD010000039.1 GCA_012512955.1 Clostridia bacterium | reverse complement strand
CAGCGTTGCCCGTGTTTGCATGACTCCCTTCGCTCCATGGATTTCCAGAATATGTCCCCGGCTTTCTATGAAAAAAATATCCGTTAATGGGATTTTGATCTGCCCTTCTCCGGTAGCTAAGAGAATAACTTCATCAGTCTTTTCTGCCAGTTTTCCTGCTGCTGCATCTAATGCCTGGAACAGCCTGTCTTGCTGGATAGGTTTCAGAAGGTAGCGAAAAGCCTCAACTTCATAGCCCTCTACCAGATAATCCTTGTTGCCGGTAATAAAAATAATAAATACTTCCGGATCCAATTTCCGAATTGCCTGAGCTGCTTCCATACCGTTGATTCCGGTTTTCATGTTGATATCCAACAGCAACAAATCATACTGCCCTGCCATTTGATAATGGTCTAATAATTCCCCCGCAGTCGGAAAAACATCAACTTGCAACAAAATTTTCCTAGCCTTTTCCCAGGCAGACAGAGCATTTTGCAGCCAATTCAATTGATATTGCTCGTCCTCACAAAGTGCAATCCTAAGCATTCCTGGTAGGCCTCCTTACCGGAAAAATATTATATGGTTCCAACCGTGTGTTTGCTCTTGCCTACATTATAACGGAAATATTTGCAAAGAAAAGGAATTGCCATCCCCAAACAGAAAAAGCCTCCCCCGTTTAATTAACGGAGAAGGCTTTACTGTTGCTATTTTGCCAAGAAACAATCATTTACCCGGTCCTGCAGGTAAATTTTTGAATAGCGACTGGTCGCCTCCCGGTAAACTTTATAGCCTTCATCAACACAATCCGGGCAGGCATCCCTGGGAATGATGACCGCCAGGATCTGAGCACCCTGATCGCTGCGGGAATCAATGGTATTTACTCCCGAACAATGAGGGCAAATCTTGAACCTTTCCGCCTGGTTCTCCAGTATGCCATCGGTATCGTAATAGACTCGCCTGGTTCTTTCAAAATGATCCAAACCTTTATAGTGCTCTTCCTTCAGCCGGTCTCGTTCCTTCCAGTAAGTATAGATAACTTCGCAAAGCCGGGCGATATATTCCGTAATCTCTTTCGGCTGCCGGAACCTCTCCTCCCGGTAATCAGGTTCCACCACATGGGAATAATCAAGTCCTGCCAGCGCAAGGATAATTCCCACATTAACGTAAGGCAGACCGCCTTCAATGGAATAACCGCCTTCCAGGACAGCAACATGAGGATTCAATTTGTCATTAAGCTTTGCATAACCTTGAGCGGTAAAATTCATCCGGGTCAAGGGGTCTGAATAATGATTGTCCTGGCCGGCGGAGTTAATAATCAGATCCGGCTTGTATTCAGCCAGGATAGGCAATACCAAATTGTCGATCACATATAAGTAGCCTTCATCTCCTGTTTCCGGCGGCAAAGGGATATTGATGTTATAGCCGTAGGCACCGGGACCGCCGAATTCCTCAACGAATCCTGACCCGGGGTAAAGGGTTCTGCCGTCCTGGTGAATAGAAATAAATAAAGTGTCCGGATCATTCCAATAGATATCCTGGGTCCCGTCACCATGATGACAATCGGTGTCCACAATAGCCACCCGGAGGGGACCGTACATTTGCCTGATCTTTTCCAGCATAATGGCTTCAGTATTGATGGTGCAAAACCCCCTGGAACCGTGAACTATCCTTTGGGCATGATGACCGGGGGGACGGACCAGGGCAAAAGCCTTGTCCACTTCTTTCTCCATCACTTTTTGCAAGGCCACAATCGCGCCGCCGGCTGCCACCAAGTGGGATTGGGTCAACCGGGATGGGACATCGGGCACGCAAAAATGGACCCGGGAAACATCCTTTTCCGTAGCCATCACAGGATTATAAAACCGGATTCCTGCAATATCCTCAATTCCTTCCTCAAAAACCTGGTCCTGTGTATACAGGAGCCTTTCCTCCCTTTCCGAGTGGGTGGGATGAATTGCCCAATCAAAGGCAGGAAAAAAGACCAGACCCAACTTATTCTTGGCTTTAATTGTCCTCACCCCTCCATTGATAACTGAGATCAGGCTTTACTTGTGCTTTGACCCTGATGTCTTTGCCACTGGTAGAAAAACCCCTTACCATATTAAAACTGCTCTCCTCGATGATCTCTCCTTCTATTTCAAGAGGGGTGGCGCCGAGGGAGACGGCCCTCTCTTTCAACTACTTCAAGGCCTTTTCTCTCGCCTGCTCCAGGGTAAAGCTCCTGCCTATCTTCTCGTAGATACCCAATTCCGGCACTGATAAAAAACCGCGGGCGGTATCCGCCAGTAAGGTTATTTCCGTGGTAATCCTGGCCAAGGCGGCCCCAATGGCGTTGGCTACCTGATAATTGGCCGGACAGTGACAGGGTAAGTTAAATTTTCTCGACAGGAGAGGAGCAACCGCTTTAGCCGGCCCCCCGATGACATGAATCACCTGGGGCCTTATTCTCTTGCCGTACAACAATTCTTCGATGGTGTAAACCGGCTTTTCATTTAACTCCTGCAAAAGAGATTCTACTTTATTCTTCAGCATATCCCCCATTGCATTAAGGACTTTATCCGCCATCCCTTCGGGAGACAACCCCAACTGCCTCCCCAAAACTTCCATCCCCTGCCGTGCCTTGGCCAGGGTTTCCCCATTGGCCTTCATTAATCCCGAAACAATCAACCCATCGGTAGGAGTGGGAGTAGGGCCTCCAAAAGCATAAGGGGGACCTTCCCTTTGGGGACCAATTTGAATAGTACCGTTATCCACCCTGATCCTGCTGTCTCCGCCCAGGCCAATGGAAACGCTGTAAATTGCTCTAACCAAAGTTTTGTAGCCACTGATTTCAATTCCTAAGGGTTCAAACACCGGCACCCCGTCAGCCAAAAAGAAGATGTCCGTGGTGGTGCCGCCAATATCCAAAAGCAAAGCATCCTGTTCCGTGGGGCACATTCCAATCAACCCTAGCAGACTGGCTGCCGGGCCGGAAAGGATTGTTTCCACCGGTTTTTCGTGGGCCGTGGCCAGGTTCATGGTTCCGCCGTCGGCTTTTAAGATGTATACGGGTGCCTGAATGCCTGCCCTAGCCAGGGATTTCTTCAGGCTGCCGGCGAAATTTTGGAAAGTATTGGAGACGGCGGCATTCAGATAAGCTGTGTAGACCCGGCGGGGAAAATTCAGTTTTCCCGATAAAGTGTGACCCATAGTGGTCAAGGGGAATTCCTTGTCCAGCAATTTTTTGATGCGCTGTTCATGACTTGGATTCCTGGCAGAGAATTTGGTGACAACAGCACAGGCTTTGATGTGTTTTTCTTTAAAGAGATCTTTGGCTTTTTTGATTTCCCGGAGATCCAGATCTTTAACCACCTGTCCCCGGTGATCAATGTAGCCGGAGATAAAGACTTTTTCGCCGGTGCAACTTTGAAACTCATAGGGAAGGCCGGGACCCCGCTGGACAATCATCCCCACGGGATCAGCTTTCTTTTCTACGATGGCGTTAGTGGAGACAGTGGTGCTCAAGTTAATCCTGCTTATCTTCCTTTTATCAATTCCAACCAGGAGTTCCTCCAGTACAGCCCAGATGGATTGAAACAAATTTTCCCGGTCAGTGGGCTTTTTTACCGTCTTGATTATTTGTCCTTGATCCAGCACTATGGCGTCTATATTAGTCCCGCCCATGTCCAGACCTACAATCAATTTTACCTGCTCCTTTTTTGCTTTTTTCTCATTGCCTCCAGTTATTTACTTTCGCAATCGCCTTTCTTTTTCCTTCAATATTTTGATCCGGAAGATGGCATAGAAAACCATCATAACCTTCTTATTTGCAAAAACCAGCACGTTATCATGGATAAAAGTAAAATCGTCCTCTTCCGAGCGAAAAAATGCCCATTAGGACAATCAACAAACCTATAATGCAAGGGCACCCAAAAGACCACCTCCGGTCCAATGGGTGCCGTTAGTAAAAGAGCAATCAACGCTTTAAACCGCTTTATCCAAGTCTCATTTTTTAACCAATCTGTAGTCCGCATCAGTAGACTAACCTGTCATAATACCCATCCGACTAATTTCCTGGACTACTTCCTCAGGTACCTTGTAAGACAGGGGTTCCTGGTGAAGCATCTGGAAGAAATTGATGTCACTGGTTTCCAAAAAGCCAATGGTCAGCCGGGGCACCAGCCGGAGGTGCACCAAATCCGCCGGGTTTTCCCTGATCGGTACATGAAATAACATATTAAAACTGGCCAATCCCTGGGAATCCAGGTAGCGGAATAGTTCCACCAGATCATGGGCCAACGCCTTCCAATGCTCATCGGTGATTTGTTCTAAGGAAAATGTATCCTGGAAAATACCCATAAAATCCAGGTGGCTTTTCGGCGCAAAGGCGTGAAGCCAGCTGAGTTGCTCCCCGAATTTAATCAGCCGCTGCTGCAACCCTTTTTCAGCCTCCAGCAAAGCCTGATAATAGTTCTGCCGGTGCTGGGCATAAAACCCTTCCCCTTCCTTCACCGTCCGGGCCTGGTAATTGGTAGGCTGCTCGGAAACAATGACCTGGATATGGGGATGTAAGATACTGCTTCCCGAATAGGGCAAGTAATTCCAATTGACACTGGCATAACGGACTCCGGGATCCGTTTCCACCACCTTTTTCAAATAGAGATGGGCTCCCCGAAAGGCATTGACCAGCATTTCCGGAGTGAACTCGAGGAGTCTGACATAATGCTGGCCTGAAAAGATCGCCACCCCATTATGTTTACTGTAAGGAAACAAATTGGGGAAGAGGACTGATTCCCCAACCTTAATCCTGCCCTCGGGAGCAATCTCCGAGGGAAACTTCGGAGTTATACGCATGATGTTGTCGGCACAGAAAGGACATTTGGCCCCCTTGGTCTTTTCTCCGATTTCCGTGTAATCAGGCGGAGTCAACTTCAAACCGGGATCATAAACAACCCGGGAACTTTCCCCGGTTAAAGGATCAAACCGGATCTCCGTTTTTCGCCGGAGCATTTCACCTTTTCCCCCTGGATCCTGGAACACAAAATACTCCTCTTCCCGTCTGAAATCGATCACCTCAGCGCCCTCCTTAATATTTTTTGTATATTCTGAATATTGTTTGCCTCTATTATAACGGAAACTGCATATTTGTCTACCGCCCGCTACTTTCAAGACCGGATAACGGGGACAAACTCCTGAAGGAAATCCGTAGTTCTCAAGCATGAAATCAGCCCCGCTCCTACCAACTATGGCAAAAACGGGGCTGAAGGTTAGCTTATGTGGTTAAACCGTACCTCTATTGCAGTCTCTTGATGGACTCATCCAGCAAGGAATAGAGATACTTGGTGTTATGTGCACCCTTACCAAAGGTATCCAGTTCTTGCTTACCGATTACATAGTTGTAAGCGCCGACCAGTACTTCAACGGGCAGGGTATTGATATCGATCAGAGTTCCGTTGGCATCCACAAACGGGAAGTCAGAGTTACCGGTACCGATTCTGGCGGCATCAGGAACAGCAGCTAACAGCAAGCTTTCCAGTGTAGCCAGTCTTTCTTCAAGCCCTGCCTGCACTTCTGTCAGCTTGTTGGGGTGACAGGTGGTGCATCTGGACATATCGGCACCGCCGAACTTATGGCTTACATAGCCATCGGTTTCAGGCATATGGCAACCTACGCAGCCATCCTTGTGGAAGCCTTGGGTTACGTAAGTAGCACCGGGATATTCCATACCGCCTTTACCGGTGACCAAAGCACCTACAGCATGGTGCGGATAGGATCTCTGTCTGGTAGCACCTTCGGTTACCCAGGAATTGTAAATAGCCTCAGGATTTCTTCTGCCGTTGTGGCAGGTATAGCAAAGGGCATTTGCATCGCCGACGTTCCAATCTTCGCCGGGATTAACGACGTTAAATTCGCCGGGCATAATGCCTGTTGCAATCATTTCAGCGCCGATGCCGCTGTGGCAAGTCGCACAATCAATAGGAGTCGGCATTTCGACGTCGTTGGTGTCAAAGGCATATTTCCCGTCAACGCTTTCAAATTTCGGGTTATAAGGCTCGTCAGTTAAAGCTTTTTGCAGCATATTACCGGAATGGCAAGGAGCACAGCCTGCTCTGATACCGGCGTAAGACAAGGGGCGACTGACATTAGCGTGTCCGGCAGTAGCCCACTCACTGCTGATCGCAGTAACTACATCCAAACCTGATTGAGTTTCGATGGTTACGGTGTTGCTATTGGCATCATAATCTACATTGCTGCCAAGATATTCGGCAATGGCCCGCAGGGGAACCAAAGTACGGCCGTCAATAACTTGTGGTGCTACGTCGGTCTTCATTTCCTTACCGTCAACGTAGATTTTAATAGCCTGATTAGCTGCAACAGGCAGCGCCAGTGCAAAGATCAGGACCACAGCGATTAACCACCAATGTTTTTTCATGGTCTCTTTACACGCTCCTTTGAAATTCCTTCATTTGCCATGGTTTTCCCCAAGAGGTTCATACCATGAACATCCCAAAAGTGCTAACATCCCCTCCCTATTAGAATATTTGGTATCTTTTGCCCTAGCGGCGGTATAGTATATCACCCCCTTATGAGATTGCGAAAATATTACCAAAGTAACTCGCACTGTAGACTATTCGATAACTATTGCAAATTTCCTTTCATTTCCCTAGATTAAAGCAACCTTAATCCAAACCGGCCATTAAAAAGTTTCTTGCAGCAAACCTATCTCTAACATTTGATATATGCTATTTCATTGATATGTATTATTCCTTACAATAAAATAGCCCGGGATTATCCGGGCTTTCTAACCTGCCATTTTTCACCTTCCGGCCCCTATGCAAATCTATACTAACCGGCAGTTAGCTTATAGGTCTCAATTTTACGGTAAAGATTGCGGAGACTGATACCTAAAAGCTCTGCCGCCTCCTTTTTGTTCCAGCCTGTGTAACTGAGCACCCGTTGGATATGTCGTTTCTCCATTTCCGCCAGGGTTTCCGGCCTTCCGGTATCCATGGCTTTGCCATGACTATAACCAAACATGTCCTCCGCCTGAATCTGCTCACCGTCGGACAGAAGGGCTCCCCGTTCCACCAGGTTGGCCAATTCCCGTACATTCCCCGGGAAGCTGTGCTCCTGCAGTGCTGCCAAAGCCTCCGGTGCAAAGTCTTTATGGGGATGATTTCTCTTTAAAAAGAAATTGGCCAATAAGGGAATATCCTCACTCCGCTCCCGGAGAGGAGGCACCTGAATTTTGACTACTTCCAGGCGATAGAACAAATCCTCCCGGAAGTTACCCTCCTTCACTTCCTGTTTCAAATTCCGGTTGGTGGCAGCGATAATGCGGGTCTGAACCCAGCGAAGTCTCGTATCTCCCACCCGGCGAAATTCCCCGCTTTCCAAAAAACGCAACAATTTTGCCTGAAGCCCTAGAGGCAGTTCCCCGATTTCATCGAGAAACAGACTGCCCCCATCCGCCATTTCCACCAGACCCGGTTTAGTGGAACCTGCTCCCGTGAAGGCTCCCTTTTCATAACCGAAAAGCTCGCTTTCCATCAGCTGTTCCGGCAAGGCACCGCAGTTGACCACGATAAAAGGGGCTTTCGCCCGGTGGCTTTCAAAATGCAAGGCCCGGGACACCATTTCCTTACCGGTGCCGCTCTCTCCCTCTACCAGGACGGGACTGGCACTGTCCGCTACTTTGCTGATTAAAGACCGGAGTCGGACCATGGCCGGGGAATTTCCCAGCATCCCGTGAAAAGAAGTGATATTTTCACTGGCCACGGCGGCCGTAAGACCCAGGTTCTTCTTCCGCAGGGAAGCTTTTTCCACCGCTTTTTCCAACAACACCTGAAGCTCCTGCAAGTCCACCGGCTTGGTCAGGTAATCATAAGCTCCCATTTTCATGGCTTCCACAGCAGTTTCGGTGCTGCCGTGGCCGGTAAGGATGATTACTTCCGTTTCCGGGCTGACATTTCTTAATTGCCGTAACAGCTCCAAGCCGTCCATACCCGGCATTTTCAGGTCTACCAGGGCCACATCGAAAATCCGGTCCTTGACCAGGGCCAATGCGTCCTCCCCACAGGAAGCCCCGCTCACACCGTATTTTTTCCGGGTCAACCGCTTGACCATCAGTTCCCGAAAATCCGCTTCGTCATCAACCACCAATATCTTCGGTTCCTTGCTGTCCCCCCTCGATGATGGGATAATAAAGTCTAACAGTCGTTCCCTGCCGGGAGCTTTCCAGCTCAATTCTGCCTCCCAGCCGCTGCATAATGCTGTAGGATATAGGTAGCCCCATCCCGGTGCCCCGCCCCGGCTCCTTGGTGGTATAGAATGGATCGAATACTTTTCGCAGTGCCTCCGGATCGATACCTGGTCCTTCGTCCGCAACCGCCACAACCAGGTAGGAGCCTTCCCGGTACCCGTTCACGGTCAATTTACCGCCCTGGGGCATGGCATCCATGGCGTTGGTCAAAATATTGAGAAATACCTGCTGGGGCTCTCCTTTTTCCACGAAAACCGGGGGCAAATCCGGGTCTAAAGCCATTTGCAGTTGAATATCCTGTTTCCGCAAGCGGAAATCCAGCAATTTTAGGGCTGCCGCCAAAGCTTCCTGAACCGCCGTCTTACTT
>JAAZDD010000038.1 GCA_012512955.1 Clostridia bacterium | reverse complement strand
AGCATAAAGTGGGGGATACCCTCAAAGTTGTCGTCGAGCGGGGCAGGAAGATTGTGGAGCTAAACATTACATTGCGGGAGGCTAAAGGTTAAGCCAGGGGAATTGAACAGTAGCCCCGGAACAGCTGCGGATAAGGTGCCGGTCCGGGGCTAATATCCCTTTCCTAGTTATTATCAGAAATAAAAGGTACCGTTGTATTGGCGTTGGGCATCACCAGCACTTTGGCATCTTGGCCCTGTTTTTCCAGTGCTTTTGCTACAGCTTCCTCCACGGTGGCAAAGGGGTGGAAGAAGCAGTTTTTCGCCATCTCATCGGGCATGGAGGAAACCAGGTAGCCTTCTTTTTCCTTCAGGACCTGGCAGAAGACCACGGCCTTATGAGCTCCCAAGACGAATTTTTCCTGGACCCATTTGATAGGTTCCTCAACGCTTTGAGCCCGGGTAATCCACTCCTCAAAAAGAGGTTCCCCGTAATGTTCCGGACATTCGGCCACCAGGATGATAATGCCCCCTTTCCGCACCGCATAGCTGGCATTTTCAAAGCCTTTTTGGGCCTGGTACAGGTTGATGTCTTTCGGGCTGCCGCCGCAGCAGGCGATGACCACATCCGCCGGGTGGGGGATGGAACGCTTGTACATTTTGTCCACCCATTTAACTCCCTCCCGGTGGGCCTTGATCCGGTGGCCGGCAACGGCTTTCACAATCTCTTTCTTGGAGTTCAGCACCACGTTGACGATAAACTTGATGCCGGCCAGCCCTCCGGCCTCTTCAATATCTTCCCGCATGGGATTGCCCTCCAGTTTGCCCGTTTCCGTACCGGGGTAGATCATGGTCTGGTGGTTGGCCTCGATGCTTCGTTGACTGCAAACTCCCGGGAAAAGGGCTTTGTCTCCCGCTGTATATCCCGCATTATAGTGAAACTCAATATTACCGGTGGCAATGAGAAAGTCCGCTTCTGCCACTTTCCTGAATATTTCCACCGGGGTTCCCCTGGAAGTGTTGCCGATATGGACACAGTCGTTACGGTCATGGTCCAGGCAGATCAAGCGGGCAAACATTTCTTTGCCAATCAGTTGCTCCTGTTCTTCCCTGGTATGGCCTCGATGGAAGCCAAGCCCGAAGACGACGGTGATCTGGTCGTCCCGGACACCGGCTTTGTTCAATTCCTCCACAATGGGGGGCAATAGTTTAGAGCTGGGACAAGGACGGGTGATGTCGCTGACCAGAATCACCACATTTTCCTTGCCTTTGGCCAGTACTGATAAGGGCTCTGACTCAATGGGGTTGGTCAAAGCATTGCGGATTTCCTCCAATTCATCAGGAACTCCCGGCAGGTCGGCCGGTTCCAAAATCCCCATCAGGTTCTTTTGGGGCACATTCACGTCCAAGGTGCCCTTGCCGTATTTCAGTGAAATTTTGGTTACCATATCGGTCCTCCTTTGGCTATTAAATTATAATAAAATATCTTCCAGAGCTTGTCTCAAATTGGGATAGCGGAACCGGAAACCGGCGTTGATTATTTTTTCCGGGATGGCCCGCTGTCCATGGAGCAACATTTCCGACATCTGTCCCAGGCCAAGCTTCAGCAAGAAATCGGGGACGGTAAACCGGGAGGGCTTTTGCAAAACTTCCCCGAGGGTGTTGGCAAACTCCCTCATGGTTACCGGGTTCGGAGCAGTTCCGTTGACCGGTCCCTTTAGTTCATCATGGTCCAAAATAAACTGCATCATCTTGATTAAGTCTTCCCGGTGGATCCAGGACAGCCACTGGTTTCCCGAACCTAAGGGGCCTCCCAGGTAAAACCGGTAAGGCATGACCATTCTTTTAAGAGCTCCTTCCCGATCCAGTACTACCCCAATGCGAAGGGCGACCACCCTGGTAGCAGGGTTTTGTACCCGGTAGGCTTCCTTTTCCCAATTCTTACAGACCTGGGCCAGGAAATCATTTCCCGCCCGGTCATTTTCGGTAATTTTCTCATCCCCACGGGGCCCGTAATAACCTACGGCAGAGGCGTTCAGGAGCACTTTGGGTTTGATGGTCCCGTCATTAAGGGCGCCTACCAGGAGACGGGTGGCATTGATCCTGCTGGTCATGATCTCCTGCTTCACCGAAGGAGACCAGCGGCGGTCGCCGATAGAGGTGCCGGCCAGATTGACCACGGCATCAACTTGTTCCAGTTCCTGAGTGGAAGCCAGGGGAGAAGCATAATCCCACTGGAGGATACGCAGGCCCCCAGGCAGGGTTTGGGCTGCTTTGTCCCGGTTTCTGGTGACTACGGTGATCTGATTACCTCCGGATAGGAGCTCTTGGATCAGAGCCCGTCCCAAAAACCCGGTCGCTCCCAAAATTAGGACATGCATATGAACACCACCAAATGTTTTAAATATTCTGCCTAAATATTCCTCCTCCATGATACCGCAAAATGAGAAATATTGCACTCTTTTTTCATTAGAAATCCCTGGGGGCCTGTTCATTTTTGGGGTCCGGAAAACAGTGAACCATGTGGGCTGGACTTCATGTTAACTTGGGTCTTCGGAGGAAGCAAGTGTCCCAAAGAAACGATGGTTAAAAATCACTGCCGGATCATCAGGTTTATACGAGGCAGCTTTAAGGTGGTATTCCAGAGCTTTCTCCTGATTGCCTATTTGGTAATACAAGACACACAGCTCAACGGCGGGGAGAAAACCCCAACAGTCTTCCAGCAGAAAGCCCATGGGGTGTTCCGGCTTTTTCAACTGCAAGGCCAATTCAAACCAGAAAATGGCTTGCTCGGGGTTGCCTGAGTTTTTGAAGTGATAGCCTATTTCACAGCAAGCTTCTGCCCGGGGCAAATCATAGGCAAAAGTGCTTAACAAAGCAGCCAAAGACTGCCGGTGGTCCCCTTTCTCCCGGTAACAGTGGGCCAGGGCCAAGCAGGCGTTGATTTTGTCTTCAACCCAGCCCTGATTGCTGTCCAAAAACTGGGAGAAATATTGGATTGCTTCATCATATAGTCCGTGATCCTTTAATTCCCGGGCGTAATAGTACAGCCCCCGTGAGCTTAACCTGCCGCCTTGGGCAAGTATTTTCCGGTAGATTCTCAGGTTCCTTTCCGGATCAGGGGCTGATTCTTTTAAATGGGTGATACAAACATCGGAAATGAAGACATTGCCGGAATAGGCCAGGTACTCATGTACCGGTTCCCTCCATTGATAATTCCGTGTTCTTTTAGACAGTCTCTCCCGCAAATAAATGAAGGTGGGCCTTCCCTGCTCGTCGAGGGCAGCATGGTAAGGCATCATCACCACATCAACGGATGATGGCAAAGTCTCCTTGAGCCCTTTGAACTTTAATCGATCCGGCGGCAGAATTACATCGTCGGCATCCAGCCACAGGATGTATTCCCCGGTCGCCTGGCGGTAGGAATAGTTCCTGGCGGCGGAAAAATCGTCGTTCCAGGGAAAATCATATATTTTGTCCGTATATTTTCCGGCTTCCTCTTTGGTCCTGTCGGTGGAACCGGTATCCACAATAATAATCTCATCCACCAGGTCATGGACACTCTCCAGGCAGCGTGCCAATACCTGCTCCTCATTCTTGACAATCATACATAAACTAATGGACGGCACCGACATCACTCCCTATGTTTCAGGGCAAGACCCCCGGAACCGGGAGTCTTGCCACCGGTAATTACCTGATATTTACTCCGGCACTGGCATAGCCGATAACAATGGCCTCAAGAGGAATGCCGCTTGTTATTTCAGCGGAAAAAACCAGAAGCAATCTGGTTTCAGGCTCAACCTCTATTTCAAGGCCGTCCACTTCACCACTGAGCACTGTTCCAATATTGATGACTCCGGTCAAGGGCGGCAGATTTACAACAGCACCGGGAATGGGAGAAAAAGAATTATCCGGGGTGGTTGATTGCCACAGCTGAGCGCTCACGGTTACTTCCGAAGTGGGCAGGGACAAGGCGGCATTTGTACTGAAAAAAGCTGTCAGGGAGGTAATGGTACCGCCTCTCGGCATGGAGAAAGCCAGGTTAAAAATGTTTGTCGTATCAATGAGACCGCCCAGAATACTGATTCCCGTCACTGAATTCCCAAATCCCAACAAGGAGGTTGTGCCCACCGCACCGTCCCCCAGTGTCGTCAGTACTGCCTGTGCTCCTGAAGAAAAGGGAATGATGGCTCCCGGACCGGGAGGACCGGCGAGGCCGGTAAGACCTGGAGGACCCGGCGGACCGGCAGGGCCGGTGGGACCGGTGAAACCTTGGGGTCCGGTAGCTCCTCTAGGACACAGTATTGGGGGACCTGCCGGCGGGCAAGGGGGAGCGTTCCAATGGTTGTTGTTACATTTCCAGCTCATGTTCATCCTCCTTAATCAATAGCTACCCCGCCACTGGCATAGCCGACAACAGTGGTCACAATATCCTCGCCACCTGTAACCAGAGCGGAAAATACCAGAAGCAATCTGGTTCCGGCGGTAACCTCTATTTCAAGGCCGTCGGTTATACCGCTGGAGATGAAGCCTACATTCAAGGCCCCGGTCAGGGGCGGTGCCAAATCCACAAAAGCACCGGGAACCGGCTCAAAAATGTTGTTCGGGGTTGTTGAACGCCACAGTTGGGCTCTCACGGTCACTTCCGAATCGATGATATTCAATTCTGCGGTGGTACTGAAATAAGCGACAACAGAGGTGATGAGCCCATCCCTGGGAACGGAAAGGGACATATTAAGAAGCTCTACCGCATCAATAAGACCACCTGCAACAACGACTCCGGGAGTGGAGTTGCCAAATCCCACTGCGGTGCTTAAACCTATTGCTCCGCCCAAGGCCGTGGTTGCTGAGGCTGGCAATCCCGAAGAAAAGGGAATGATGGCTCCCCGGCCGACAGGACCGTCGGCGCCGGAAGGACCCATGGGACCGGAAGGACCTCTTGGCCCGGTGGGCCCTCTTAGACCTCTTGGCCCGGTGGCACCCTTGTGGCAAATTATTTTGGTGCTGGGGGACGAGCAACAGGGCGTACAGGTTGCGCCAAAATAGTTGGCGATCCAGTTGTTGTTTTTGGCATAACCGTAGGGAATTGGCTTTTCATTCTCGTTGTTTTGGTTACATTTCCAGCTCATGATAGCCCTCCTTAATAAATTTGAAATGTGGATTAGAAGACGACAACTACAACGGGGCGATGCTCCTTTCATCGCCGGATGTAGTGGGGAGATCAGTCATCTCTAGTGCATCTTATGAATTTGGAAAAATAAGGTTACCATAAATTGGTTGAGTTAACTGCAGGAAGGGAATAACCGTGCTGGTCTCAGTCGTTGAAATCAAAGGATTTAAGAGTTATGTAAAGTGTTTTTTGCATACTTTGTAACGTACAATTAAGCTGCCTCGTCTAAATGGTAAAGACCAATTGGCGAGGAGGGTTTAAGATGAAGCATTTGCCTGCAGTCAAGAGATTAGGGTTGTTGCTGGTTATGTTTACATTACTGGTATGGGTTTTGACAGGAGGGAACCAGGCTTTTGCTGCAAACGGACTGACACTGAGCACCTCCTATCCGGGTCTGACCGTTAAACCGGGGGAAACGGTCCGTTTTACCCTGGAAATTGAAAACAGCGGCTTGCCTTCCCAGGGTATCAGGCTGGTTACCAGGTCCCTACCGGAAGGCTGGAACAGTGAGTTTCAAGGCGGGGGACGGGAAGTCCACCAGGTGTTTGTGAAAAGAGGGGAAACTGAAACAGTAACCTACCAGGTGGAGATCCCGGCCCAGGCGGAAGAAGGAACATATCAAATCCAGGTAGGGGCCCAGGGCAGCGGTGCCATGGATACTTTGACCCTGGAATTACAGGTCAGCAAGAAAGCCCAGTTAGCCAGCAAACTGTTGGCCCAGTATCCGGAGCTACAGGGCCCCAGCACTGCCGTATTCGTTTTCAAGGCCGATTTAATCAACAACAGCAGCCAGGAGCAGTCTTATAGCTTAAGTGCGGCAACACCTCCCGGGTGGAGTGTGGTGTTTAAGCCGTCCTATGAAAATAAGCAAATTGCCAGTTTAAGCCTGGAGGCGGGCAAGAGTCAGGGGTTGGAAATTGAAGTCTCCCCGCCCTCCAATGTGAAAGCGGGAGAGTACAGGATCCCCGTCAGGGCGGTCTCGGCCGCTGAAACCGTGGAGACGGAACTGACGGTGATCATCACCGGCAATTATGAATTGAAATTAAGCACTCCCAACGGTTTGTTGTCTTTTTCCGCCACTGCCGGCCAGGAAAAAGCGGTGACCTTGGAAGTAGTCAACACCGGCAGTGCGGATCTGAAAGACGTCAAGTTCTCTTCCTGGGCGCCCACCAATTGGACGGTGACTTTTGAGCCTGACCAGATCCCTGTTCTGGCGGCTGGGGAAAGCCAGGAAATCAAGGCTTACGTCCAGCCGGACAGCAAAGCCCTAGCCGGGGATTATGTGGTGCAGATGACTGCCAGGGCACCGGAGGCAAGCAGCCAGGCCGAGTTCCGGGTTTCCGTGAAAACCTCTACCTTGTGGGGCCTCGTCGGTTTAGCCATTATCCTGGCGCTGGCGGCAGGCTTATACCGGATTTTTAAAGTCTACGGGAGACGATAATTATGGCAGGAGACATTATTATTCGCACGGAAAACCTGACCAAATGTTACGGTGATTTCAAGGCGGTAGACGAGTTGAACCTGGCCATCAGGAAGGGCGAGGTATTTGGTCTTTTGGGTCCCAACGGTGCCGGGAAAACAACTACCATTTTGATGTTGTTGGGCCTGACGGAGCCAACCCGGGGAAGGGCGTGGATTAACGGTCATGATTGCACCAGAAACCCCCTGGTTGTCAAAAGCTTTGTCAGTTATCTCCCGGATAACGTGGGTTTTTACGAGGACCTGACCGGCAGGGAAAACCTGCGCTTTACGGGAAGACTGAACGGCCTGGAGGGAGAGGCCTTGGAAGAGAGGATTGATTTCCTGGCCCGGCGGGTGGGCTTATCCGGCGCCATCGATAATCAGGTAGGTACTTACTCCAGAGGAATGCGGCAGAGGCTGGGTATTGCCGACATTTTAGTCAAAGATCCTCAAGTGGTCATTTTGGACGAACCGACTCTGGGCATAGATCCCCAGGGTATTGAAGAATTACTGCAACTGATCAAGGAATTATCCGTCACCGACGGGCGGACCGTGGTCATCTCCTCCCATTTGCTTCACCAGATGCAGAAAATCTGTGACCGGGTGGGTATCTTCGTGCAGGGGAGGCTGTTGGCTTCCGGACCATTGGATAGCCTGTGGGAACAGGTATCCGGACAGCAGGGTCAGTTGTTGGAGCTGGCAGTGGAGCCGGATAATCCCCAGTTGAGGGAAATTTTAGGCCGGTTGCCTGATGTGGAAGAAATCCAGCAGGAACAAGCCCTGTATATCCTTAAGCTGAAAAAAGACATCCGCCGGGAATTGGCAGGAGTTCTGGCAAAGCAGGGTTATACTGTTTTACACCTCCGGATGCGGCAGGGGGACTTGGATGATATTTATCGCCTGTATTTTCAGCAGGAAGGGGTGGCATAGCTGTGAACAGGGGTTTGTATGTTTTGTTTCGTAAGGAATTGGCTGACCACTTCAGGAGCAAACGTTTCATGATCATCATGCTGATTGTGGCCGCAACCTGCCTGGCCGGTGTTTACAGCGCCGGCTTGGGGATCAGGGGCGCCGTTGCTAAGGATACCGGCGAATTTGTCTTTCTCCGGCTGTTTACCAGCAGCGGGGGTTCCCTGCCTTCCTTTGCCACCTTTATTTCCTTTTTGGGTCCCCTGGTGGGCCTGTCCATGGGCTTTGATGCCATAAACGGGGAGCGAAACGGCAGGACCCTCAGCCGCCTGCTGGCCCAGCCCATTCACCGGGATGCGGTAATTAACGCCAAGTTTCTGGCAGGATTATCCATCCTGACCTTGATGATCCTGACTTTATGCCTGGCGGTGGCCGGATTTGGTATAATATTGACAGGGATACCCCCTACCTGGGAAGAAGTGGCCCGGATGTTGATCTTTATGGTGCTCACCATAGTCTACATCGCTTTATGGCTGGCCGTTTCCCAGTTGTTTTCCCTGTTGTTCAGGCAAACGGCCACTTCGGCCCTGGCCTGTATCGCCCTGTGGTTGTTTTTTGTGGTCTTCGTCAGCTTGTTTGCCGGGATTATTGCCGACGGTTTGTACCCGGTTACGGATCAATCACCGGCGGACACTGTGGTCAAAAACTATAACCTGAAGCATAATCTGAACCGTCTCTCCCCCACATTGCTTTACGATGAGGCGGTAGTGACCATGCTAAACCCCGGTATCAGGAGTCTGGGGCTCGTCTTAACCAGCCAGGTTGAAGGGGCGATCCCGGGAACCCTGCCTTTCGGGCAGAGCCTGCTCCTGGTTTGGCCCCATGTAACCGGGATGATTGCCGCCACCATGATTTGCTTTGCTATATCCTATGTCTGTTTTATGAAGCAAGAAATCAGGGCTTGATCTTTTCCGTTCAAGATAGAAGGGATGCAGATGATGGCAGAGGACAGTCGGAGCGAACAGTTGGAATACCTGATGCGACGATTTAGACACAAAGTGCTGAAAATAGCCTACTATCATGTACGGGACCGTTACCAAGCAGAAGATATTGCCCAGGAAGTCTTTTTCCGGGTGTATCAGAAACTGGATAGTTTTAGGGGAGACAGTTCCTACTACACCTGGATTTACCGGATTACTGTGAACCTGTGCAAGGATTATCTCCGCTCTGCCTATTTTCGCCGGATGATACCCTGGGGGGAATTCCGCCTGGTGGACAATCTCAAACAGAGGGAAGAGCGGATGTTCCAAAGGGTAGAAGGGGGCGAAATCTTTCAGAAAGTGATGGCTTTGCCCCTGAAATACAGGACGGTAACGGCTCTCTATTACTTTGAAGAAATGTCTACCGCGGAAATAGCCGAGATCCTCCATGTTAAAGAAAACGTGGTGCGAACCCGGTTACACAGGGCACGAAAAATATTACGGGAAATCTTCACCAGGGGGGAAGCTGCCTATGGACGACCGCAAACTGGACAGTTTATTGAAAACGGGTAAAATCCAGGCAGACCGGTTTTTTGCCGGGTGGGATCCCCAGCTTCAGCCCCAGCAGTTACAGGCCAGGCACCGGGAACAAAAGTTGACCAAATCTTGGTTGCCGGTATGGAAATGGAAACCGGTCTTCCTGGCGGTAGGCATTTTGCTCCTGGTCTGCCTTTCCGTTTATTTGCCGGATACCACCGAACCCTCACCGCCTGTCAACACTACAGTGCCCTCTTATGGATTCAATGCAACCGGTTACGAAAGTTATTACCCTATCATCGACCTGTTGCTTGCAGAAGACTTTGCCTTCCAAGGAGAGTTGGTGCTTAAAGACGGGGTTTTGGTAGGGGAGGGACCGGGTGGCATGGTGACTCGCATCATTCCCTATCAGTTGAACCCTTATGGAGACTTAGTCTTAGGTGCCGACCGGGTTTTGCTACAGGTGGGGGAAGAACTGTTGCTGGTCGGTGTCAATTTACCTTATTACGTAGAGCTTAGTACAGGGGATTATTATCTTAAGAAGATTAATGAACGGGGTATCGGCTATATTTCCGAAACCAGGTTCAGTGTCCATCGTCCCGGGGAGGACCTGCTGCAGCTCATTCCCAGATCCGATCCCGCTAAGAGGCGAACCATATATGTAAAAGTGATCCACTGATGAATGGAATTGGCGTATGCCAATTCTTTTTTGCCATCCGGCCTGTCTTTAAAAGTCTTTTCATAATGAGTACCGCAAAACCACTGGGGAAGGAAGCGCGGTTGTCGGCGAATTTAAACGATGCAAGTATAATATGGGAATTATTGAAGGATATTCCCTTATTTTAGAGTAAATATAAATTTAGTAAACAATATTATATTGGCGATTTTGACCGGGGGTCGTATATTGTTGCCGGTATACTACCGGCATTAACAAAATTCCCCATTATGGAGGTTGAAAAAATGCGCATTACCGGAAACATGATCAACATTAATCCCTATGTAAGAAAGACGATTCCTCAATTGATTAAAAAACAATCCGAAAACATGCCGGACAGTAAGCCCTTTAAAAATGCACAGCCGGAGGCTGTCAACAGTCAATCCGGGAAAAATAGTTATAAAGTGTATTTGAAAACCGATGATATGTTGTTTTCAGGCGGAAACGGTACCGGCTTGTCTTTTTATATTAAATATGCCGAAAATTCAACGGCGGAAAATCCAATAGTTATCGCCAAAGGTGTAGATGAAAAGGGTAACGAGTTCGAGCGGACCATCAACATTAACGAGATTGACCCTCATAACGCCACGATTGTTGAAATGAGAGCATTGGAAGCTTATTTAAATGTGGATAAGGGAGGGGGATTATCCTCGTTATCTTTATCGGCAGGTAATTTGGGAATTAATGACAGAATAGATTTTGTCGCTATGTTCCGGAAAGATATCAATGATTTGAGTTTGCTGAGACAGGATCAGTTGGTTCAGTTTTACTCCAATAGCATGAAGACCTATTTGGATTTCCTTGACCAAAAAGCACGATAACTGTGGCGGTTAGTTGATAGGGTGAAAAGGAAGGCCGGTCTTGGTTTGAAACAGACATTCTTCCCTATGATATCCTGGAGCTTGGGGCAATAAGCGGTAGCTATGTTGAACCTCTACAAATTATCTCGCCGGTATCCTATGAAATTGTTAGGACTGATGGAGGTGCGGTACATGGGGAACAATATCGCTTTTACGATGTTCCGGCGGGGACAGAGATAGAACTTGTGCTATCCCCAGAACTCCAAGCCAGAATGGGGCATTCTTTGGGAACGATTGTTATTAAAGTTAGATAGTTTTAAGCATCTCCAGAAGGTGGTCTGAAAATGTATTCTTATAAAAGATTGATTATGGTGCTTGGGACTGTGTTGATGGTATGTGGTATCCTTTTGCCTCCAAAGACCTCTTTTGCTTTGGGCGATTATAATTTTGTTCATAAAAGAGCTGTTATTTCCTTTGAAAGTGAGCATCATCGAGGCAACATTGAAGTCTGTCT
>JAAZDD010000037.1 GCA_012512955.1 Clostridia bacterium | reverse complement strand
GTCTGCCCCCTTTGGCCAACTCGGGAACCTCTCCAAAAAATGGAGCCGACGATGGGACTCGAACCCGCAACCTGCTGATTACAAGTCAGCTGCTCTGCCAATTGAGCTACGTCGGCATGATGGCTGGCGGAGCTGACGGGAATCGAACCCGCGATCTTCGGCGTGACAGGCCGACATGTTAACCGCTACACTACAGCTCCGCAAATGGTGACCCGTAGGGGATTCGAACCCCTGTTGCCGGCGTGAAAGGCCGGTGTCTTAACCACTTGACCAACGGGCCATGCAGTTGTCATATATCTGGTCGGGGCGGAGGGATTTGAACCCCCGGCCCCTTGGTCCCAAACCAAGTGCGCTACCAAACTGCGCTACGCCCCGAAGCACGCATTAAAAATTATAAACAATAAAGAAAAAATAGTCAAGATACCTGAAGTAAGTTTTTTGTTCCACCTTAATACAACTACTAATTCTTGTAAATGAATAACCATTCACCTTGGTGTCAATCCCATATAAGTACTATTTGGCACCACTGACTCTAAAAATAATGGACATTTTAGAGAATTGTAGCAGGAAAACACTACTTTGTGTTGAACTTATTTTTGAATGACTATTGGTAATATTACTACAATTGTGTTATTAGTGACGGCAGACAGGTTACAGCAACAATGGAAGAAGGGGAAGGTGATTAAATGAAGATTGCCATTTCGGGAAAGGGCGGTGTTGGAAAGACGACCATAGCCGCCGGCTTAATCAAGTATTTTGCCGGGAAGGGTTTTGAGGTAATCGCTGTAGATGCGGATCCTGACTTGAGTCTGGGAACCGTTCTGGGCTTGCCTGATGAGGTTATTTCCGAAATCAAACCAATCGTTGATATGCGTGAGCTGATCTTAGAAAAAACCGGGGATGGGACTTATTTTACTCTTAATCCTCAAGTTGACGATCTATTGAAGGATTATTCCATTCCCATCGACGGCATAAGATTTCTTAAAATGGGTGCGGTTAAGCAGGGAGGCAGTTCCTGTTATTGCAGGGAAAATACGGTCCTCCATGCCTTAGTCGCTTCTTTGATGCTACAAAGAGACCAGATGGTGTTTTTGGATATGGGAGCCGGTATTGAACATTTGACACGAGGAACTGCCCAAGGTGTAGATATGATGCTAATTGTGACGGAGCCTTCTCGGACTAGCATTCAGACGGCCAAAACAGTCCGGTCTTTGGCTCAGGACCTTGGCATCAAACAAATCAAATTCATTGGCAACAAAATCCACCAGACCCACGAACGAGACTTTCTATTGGAAAACCTGGGGCAGGAGAATTTTTTGGGCCTACTTCATTATCAGGGAAGCATCAGTTCCCTGTCGATGCAGCCAGATAACCAGAGCCTCGAGAAATTGGCCGATTTTGTCGCTGATTTAGGCCTGAGGCTGGAGAAGGAGGTCGGTATTCGCTAAATAAATATTATTGTCTTTGTCCATAAATAATTTTTTAAGGGGGTATCTCCAAGTGCCAAGATTTAGAGATGCTGAACACACTTCCAGGCCTTCAAAGGCACCCAGGGTTATGGAAAGAAAAAAAAGAGAACGAACCATTGACCCTGCTGCACTGCAAATGCTGGAAAAGGCTAAGCAGGAGAATGTGGAAACCGCATTCGATCGCTTTCTGGCTCAACAGCCTCAGTGCCAATTTGGTTATCAAGGGATTTGTTGTCGTTTTTGCATCATGGGCCCTTGCCGGGTAAAATTTGAGGAAGGGCCGGCAAGTCGCGGTATTTGTGGTGCTTCTGCCTGGACTATCGTTGCTAGAAGCGTCGGAACCCTAATTCTGACGGGTGCAGCTTCCCACTGTGAGCACTCCAGGCATATTGCTGAAACCTTGTTGGACAGTGTCACCGGAAAAGCTAATGATTACGGAATCACTGATAAAGAAAAGCTCGTGGCCGTCGCCAATAAACTCAACGTAGCAACAGAAGGCAGAACTCCGGAAGAAATCGCTCGGGAAGTGGCCGAGATTTCTCTTAGAGATTTTGAAAGATTGCCCGGCCATGGAGAGAGTGTTTGGACTAAAGCATCTATTGTCGAACAAAGATACAGGAAATTCGAACAATGTAACGTGATGCCTTCGGGTATTCACGGAAATATTTCTGATTTGCTGGCGCAAGCCCACGTAGGTAATGACAATGATCCGGTTAACCTGACTTTCAGCGCTATTCGTACCGCTCTGTGCGACTTTACCGGCATGACGATCGCCACTGAATTATCAGATATTTTCTTCGGCACTCCGGAACCGGTGGTCACTGAAGCCAATATGGGTACTTTGAAAGAAAACAAAGTCAATATCGCCTTGCATGGTCATAACCCTCTTTTGAGTGAAATGGTGGTACTGGCCGCCAAGGAATTGGAAGAGGAAGCCAAAGCAGCCGGAGCAGAAGGCATCAATTTGGTAGGTATCTGCTGTACCGGAAACGAAGTACTGATGCGCAAAGGAGTGCCCCTGGTCACCTCTTACGCTTCCGCTGAGTTGGCTATTACTACCGGAGCCGTGGATGCCATGGTGGTAGATGTCCAGTGCATCATGCCGGGCCTGAGACAGGCCGCTGAATGCTATCATACTAGATTGATTACTACTTCACCGATTGCTAAAATTCCAGGCTCCTATCACATTGACTTTAACACTGCAAATGCCTTGGAAGACGCAAAAACGGTGGTTAGATTGGCCATAGAGGCTTTCAAGGAAAGAGAAGCCTCCCGGGTCAATATTCCCAATGTCTGCAATCAAGTGATTGCCGGCTTTGCTTATGAGAGACTGCTGGAATTGTTTGCCACTGTGAACCCTGAACGTCCCATTAGCGTATTAACCGACGCCATCATGTCCGGAGAGCTGAAGGGAGTTGTCAACCTGTGTGGCTGCAACAACTTGAAGACTTTCCAGGACAACAGCCATATTGAAATAGTTAAGGAATTGCTGAAAAACGATGTCTTTGTGGTGGCCACCGGCTGTTCAGCCCAAGCAATGGCTAAATACGGCCTGCTATCTTCAGATGCCACAGAGAAATATGCAGGAGACGGGTTGAAAGCCTTCCTGAAGCGGATTTCGGAAAAAGCTAACTTGACCACCCCGCTGCCGCCCGCTTTCCACTTTGGTTCCTGTGTTGACAATTCACGGGCTGCGGCTTTACTGATGGATATGGCCAAAGAGCTTAATGTGGATACCCCGAAGGTACCTTTTGTCGCCTCTGCTCCTGAAGCGATGAGCGGTAAAGCCACCGCTATCGGAACCTGGTTTGTGGCATTGGGGGTTCCCACTCATGTAGGTACCATGCCTCCTGTTGAAGGCAGCGAAATGTTCTACGGCATTCTCACAAAAATTGCTTCGGATGTCTATGGCGGATACTTCATCTTTGAAATGGATCCGGCAGAATCAGCCAAAAAGATCCTGAGTGCATTGGAGTATCGTACCTGGAAGCTGGGAGTGCACAGGCAGGTAGCAGAAAGATACGAAACAGCCCTTTGCCAGAACTATTAATAAGTGGTGTCGGTTGCCAATAGAGAAGATAGGACTAGAGAAGGGGGAGAAAAGATGGCCTTGGATTTTGATAAGGTTTATGAAGGTGCCATTCAAGAAGGTAAAGAACCAAAAAGATTATTCAGGCAAGCGGTGGAAGGCTCCATCATTGCTTTAAGTTACGCTGAAATCTTGTTAAACCAGGCAATTAGAAAGTATGGTCCTGATGCACCGGTTGCTTATCCTGATACTGCTTATTATTTGCCTGTTATTCGTTGCTTAAGCGGTGAGGAAGTTACCACATTAAAGCAACTGGTTCCCATCCTCAACAGGATGAGGAATCAAGTCAAGACTTATGAATATACCTTTGAAAATGCCCGTTTAGCCGGCGAATCCACACTCTATGCCGCCGAAATCATCGAGGCCCTCCGGTATGTCCGGGGCGAAGTGCAAGATGTGGAGCCATGGACCAACTTTATCGGTGACCCGGTGGTCCGTCGTTTCGGCATTAAGATGGTTGACTGGACCATTCCCGGGGAAGCAGTGATCCTGGGCAGAGCCAAGGACAGCAAGCAACTGGCTAAACTGGTCGGGGACCTGATGAGCAAAGGTTTCATGTTGTTCCTGGCTGACGAAGTAATTGAGCAGCTCTTGGAAGAAAACGTAAAACTGGGCATTGACTACATTGCTTTCCCGCTGGGTAACTTTACCCAGGTTGTCCATGCGGCCAACTACGCACTGCGGGCCGGTATGATGTTCGGCGGTATCGCCCCCGGTTTAAGGGAAGAACACCGGGATTACCAGCGCCGCCGGATTAGAGCGTTCATTTTGCACCTGGGTGAGCGGGATGATGTTAAGACTGCCGCCGAATTTGGTTGTATCTTCCTGGGCTTCCCGGTCATTACTGACCAGCCTTTGGCAGAAGATGAGCAGATTCCTGATTGGTATATGTCGGTTCCCGATTATGACAAGATTGTCCAGACAGCGCTGGAAGTGCGGGGCATCAAGCTCACCAATATTCAATTGGATCTGCCCATTAACTTTGGCCCTGCTTTCGAAGGCGAAACCATCCGGAAGGGCGACATGTACGTAGAAATGGGCGGTGGCCGCACTACTTCCTTCGAATTGGTCAGAACCGTATCGGAAAATGAAATCGAAGACGGTAAAGTGACGGTTATCGGCCGTGAACTTGACGAAATAGCTGAGGGAGAAAAGATCCCCTTCGGAATTATCGTTGATATTTACGGCAGGAAGATGCAGGAAGACTTTGAAGGAGTTCTGGAAAGAAGGATCCACGACTTTATTAACTATGGTGAAGGTTTCTGGCACACTGCCCAGAGGGATATCAACTGGCTCCGGGTCAGTAAGGATGCGGTGGCCAAGGGAGCAAAATTCCGGCACATGGGTGAAATCCTGGTAGCCAAGATGAAGCAAGACTTCCCGGCCATCGTAGACCGGGTGCAAGTAACCATCTTAACTGACCAGGAAGCTGTAGATGAAAACATCAAGATTGCCCGGCAGAAGTACAGGCAAAGAGATGACCGGATGAGAGGCTTAACCGATGATGCGGTGGATACTTTCTATTCCTGCCTCTTGTGCCAGTCCTTTGCTCCGAACCATGTGTGTATCGTCACTCCTGAACGGGTGGGTCTCTGCGGTGCCGTTACCTGGTTAGACGGAAAAGCTTCCTATGAAATTGATAATACAGGACCTAACCAGCCTATTCCTAAGGGCACAGCCATTGATGAAGTGAAAGGGATGTGGCAGTCAGTTAACGATTACCTGTATACCAATTCCAACCGGAATTTGGAAGAGGTCTGCCTGTATACTTTGATGGAGAATCCCATGACTTCCTGCGGTTGCTTCGAAGCGATTCTCGCTATTGTTCCTGAAGCCAACGGAATCATGGTCACCACCAGGGAACACAGCGGACTTACACCATGCGGCATGACTTTCTCCACCTTGGCCGGTATGGTTGGCGGCGGAACCCAGACCCCGGGCTTTATGGGCATTGGTAAGAGCTATATTGTCAGCCGTAAATTCATCACCGCTGACGGTGGTATCCGTAGAATCGTCTGGATGCCCAAGGATCTGAAGGAATTCCTGCGGGAGGACTTTGTCCAGCGGAGCATCGAGGAAGGACTTCCGGAAGACTTCATTGACATGATTGCTGACGAAACCATCGGTACTACTGCCGAGGAGATACTGCCGTTCTTGGAAGAGAAGGGACATCCGGCTTTGACTATGGATCCTCTAATGTAAATATTAACTGCAATATCTGCAGAAAGGAGTAAGGAAGATGGCTTTAACAGGCTTAGAAATCTACAAACAACTGCCGAAAAAGAACTGTGGAGAATGCGGACCTCCGACATGTTTGGCTTTTGCCATGTCTTTGGCAGGGGGCAAAGCGTCTTTAGACAGTTGCCCCTACGTATCAGATGAAGCAAGAGCGATGTTGGAATCCGCCGCAGCTCCCCCCATCGCCAAAGTGGTCTTTGGCGCCGGCGAAAACAGCGTTACTATGGGTGACGAAACAGAGCTGTTCAGGCACGACAAAAAGTTTTATCATGAAACAGCTATTTCTTTCAGGGTTGTTGACAATTTAAGTGAGGCGGAAATTGTCGAAAGGACCCAAAAAATCAATGATCTCGTTTTTGTCCGGGTAGGTTTGGAATACCGGATCCAAGCCATTGCCGTGGAGAATGTGTCCGGAGATGCTGACAAATTTGTTGCTGCCGTAACTGCAGTGGCCAAGAACTCCAGTTTGCCTTTAGTGTTGATGTCAGAAAGTCCTGAAGCCATCGCTAAAGCCTTGGATGTGGAAGGAGTAGCAAAGCCTTTAATCTACGCAGCCACCAACGACAATTATGAAGCGATGGCGAAGTTGGCCATCGAAAGGAATTGCCCCTTGGCAGTAAAAGGTGCCAACCTTGATGATTTGGCTTCCTTAGTGGAAAAAGTAGTTGCCCTGGGCAAAAAGGATCTGGTTGTGGATCCGGGAGCAAGAAGTCTCTCCCGTGCCATTGCTGACTTTACCCAGATCCGCCGGCTGGCCATCAAGAAAAAGTTTCGTCCTTTCGGATATCCCATTATCGCTTTCACCGCTTCGGAAGACCCGATGGAGGAAGCAGCGGAAGCTTCCGCTTATATCAGCAAGTACGCCAGCTTGATCGTCATGAATACGGTGGAAAAAGCCCATATTCTGCCGCTCTTGAGCTGGAGACAAAACCTGTATACGGACCCGCAAGTACCTATTCGGGTGGAAGAAAAGCTGCATGAAGTTGGCAATGTAACTGCTGATTCGCCTGTTTACATTACCACCAACTTCTCCTTGACCTATTATTCCGTAGAAGGAGAAGTAGAGGCCAGCAAGATTCCCAGCTACATCTTGGCGGTGGACACCGATGGATTATCAGTGCTGACTGCCTATGCTGACGGAAAATTTGAAGCGGACAAAATTGCTGCCGTCATGAAGAAATGCGGCTTGGAAGAAAAAGTAAACCACAGGAATATCGTCTTGCCCGGCTTGGTAGCCGTTTTAAGCGGTAAGTTGGAAGAAGAATCCGGTTGGAATGTGATCATCGGCCCAAGGGAAGCTTCTGCTATACCCGCCTTTGCCAAGAGTCAGTTTGCCTAGGAGTGATTGAATGTCGAAATTCGCTGTTACCTTTTTCCCCGAAAACATTACAGTAGAAGTGGAAGAAGGAGTATCAATCAAACAAGCCGCCGCTTTAGCAGGCATCGAATTAAAGAGCACTTGCGGGGAAGTAGGTACATGTGGAAGATGCGCAGTAAAGGTAATAGGAGGCGACATTAAGAATCTGGGAGGAAATCTTTCCTCCCGCCTCCGCAATTCCGGTCATGTACTGGCGTGTCGGACTTTTCCGGAAAGCGACATTAAGGTAGAAATACCTGCGGAATCAAGGCTGGATGAACACCAGGTTTTAGTGAGTACTTCCCGGGAAAAAGGAATATTGGTGGAACGGGAACTGGATCTGTTGGAGGGTTATGATTTTGATCCTATTTGCCGCAGTGTCTATTTGGAACTGCCACCGCCCACCATTACGGAAAACGCCAGCGATCTTACCCGTTTGACAGCTGAACTGCGTAAACACTTGGAGCATAAAGAGATCCGGATACCGTTGTCTGTTTTGCGAAATTTGGCTGTAACATTAAGAGAGGCTGACTGGAAAGTCTCTGTAACACTGGCCTGCTTTAACGGAAGTGCCCACATTGTCAGCATTGAGGCCGGTGATACGACCTCCGACCAGTACGGGTTAGCCGTGGATATCGGCACAACTACCGTGGTAGCTTATCTGCTGAACTTGAAAACGGGCAGTGTGGTCGGAAAAGCAGGTACCTATAATAAACAGGCCCGTTTTGGCGACGATGTTATTTCCAGGATGATCTATGCCAATGAGCCAAATGGGCTGGAAGACCTCCATAAAGCCGTGATCGGAACCGTTAATGAGCTCATCGACAAATTGGTCAAAGAGCATAAGATCAAGAGTTCCAATATTCAGACCGTTATGTCAGCAGGTAATTCAGTTATGGCCCATTTGTTCTTAGGTCTGACACCTAAGTACATCAGGCTTGATCCTTATATTCCAACGGCAGCTGATTTGCCGCCGGTAACGGCCAGAGACCTGGGGCTGGCAATTAACCCTGAGGCTTGGGTATTCAGTTTCTCCGCTCTAGCCAGTTACGTTGGGGGAGATATCGTATCCGGTGTCTTATGTACCAGGATGAGTGAAGCCGATGAAATGACCCTTTTTATCGACATCGGCACTAACGGTGAAATGGTCCTGGGCAACCGGGATTTCCTGGTTACCTGCGCTTGTTCGGCCGGGCCTGCCTTTGAAGGTGGAGGCATCACCTTTGGGATGAGAGCCATGAAGGGGGCCATTGAACGGCTGTCAATCGACCCCGAGACTTACGAAGTATCCGTTGAAACAGTTGCCAACGGAAAACCTGTCGGCATCTGTGGCTCCGGCCTGATCGATTGCATTGCCAAGTTGCGGGACGTGGGCCTGATCGATCGGACGGGTCAATTCCAACCGGTTTCATCTGACCGCCTGCGTCAAAACGAAGAAGGACCGGAATTTGTCCTTGTATGGGGAAAGGACACAGGAGTAGGTAAAGACATTGTCATTACCGAAGCTGACATCAAGAATCTAATTCGATCCAAAGGTGCCGTCTATGCGGGTATCCGCAGCCTCTTACAAATGGTATCAATGGATATGGAAGCAATCGATAAGATACTCATTGCCGGTGGTTTCGGCAACTATCTCAATTTATCAGATGCCATTTCCATCGGGCTGCTCCCTGATTTGCCCGTGGAGAAATATGAATTCGTTGGCAACACCTCCGTAAAGGGAGCTCAACTGGCACTGTTGTCCCGTCAGGCCTATCAAGATGCCGTAGAGATTGGCCGGAAGATGACCTATATCGAACTGTCGGTTGGAACCACCTTCATGGATGAGTTCGTGTCTGCTCTCTTCCTTCCCCATACGGATTTGAGTCTGTTTCCCTCTGTACCGGCTTAACTAACAGGAAAGGGTGGGAGCAAAAATGGCACAACACATTGCAGTGGCAGGCAAGGGTGGAACAGGAAAAACTACATTTGGCGCACTGTTGATTAGATACTTGCTGGAACAGGAAAAAGGTACTGTTTTGGCAGTGGACGCTGACCCTAATGCCAATTTAAATGAAGCTTTAGGGTTAGAGGTAACCTCTTATATTTCCGATATTCTGGAGGAAACCAAAAACCCTAAAGCAATTCCTTCCGGAATGAGCAAAGACATTTTCATTGATTACCGCATGTCTCAAGCTTTGGTGGAACACGACAATTTGGACTTGTTAGTGATGGGTAATCCTCAAGGTCCTGGATGTTACTGCTATCCCAGTGATTTATTGCGGAAGCAGATTGAGGCTCTTACCGGAAACTATGATTATCTGGTGGTGGACAATGAAGCGGGTGTGGAACATATCAGCAGGGGCATCCTGCCGAAAGTTCAACACCTGTTTGTAATCAGTGATGCTTCAGCCCGCGGTATCCGGTCTGCCGGAAGAGTTCACCAACTGGTTAAATCTTTGGGCAGTAAGGTAGAGAATATTTATCTGATCGTCTCCAGGGTTGGTGACGAGGGAATTGAACCGATGAAGGAAGAGATCCAAAAAACGGGACTTCCTTTAATCGGTACCGTTCCTTTGGATCCTTTGGTAGTGAAATACGATACTGAAGGAAAGCCATTGTTTGAGTTACCCAATGATTCCCAAGCTGTGGAAGCGGTGTTTGCAATTCTGCAAAAAGCAAATCTATAAGGTTCTTACTCAATATGGGTTTCCAATCAAAGCCAGGAAAGGAGAAATGGTGAATGGCCGTTGAAATTCTGAAGGAAAAAAGTAGAGCCAGTGTACCTGAGGTTACTATTGGAGCTACAAAAGAACAGGGAGGAACCAGGACCCATACCATTACTGTCGGTGGAGACGCTGCGTTACCCTTCCATCATTTTGAAGGCGAAATTAAACACCGCCCTGTCGTTGCTTTGGAAGTTAACGATATTGTTCCCGAATGGAATGAGAATCTGCTCAAGTACTATCGTGATGTTGTGGATAATCCCGGCCAGTGGGCCAAAAAATGTGTTGAAGAATACGGTGCTGATCTGGTTTACCTGAAGCTGGACGGAGCACATCCTGACAACGGAAACAAGTCGCCGGAAGAGTGTGTGGCCGTTGTTAAAGATGTCCTTGCTTCTGTTGGCGTTCCCTTGATCGTGGTTGGTTGCGATGATGAAGAAAAAGACAACGAAGTACTGGTAGCCGTAGCAGAAGCCACCTCCGGGGAAAACTTGCTGTTTGGTAATGCGGAACAAACAAACTATAAGTCTTTGACTGCAGCTTGCATGGTTCACAAGCATAACATTATTGCCCGTTCACCATTGGATATCAACATCTGCAAGCAGCTTAACATCTTAATCAGCGAGATGAATCTGCCCTTGAACAGAATCGTGATTGACCCCACCATTGGCGGCTTGGGTTATGGTATTGAATACGCTTACTCCATTTTGGAAAGGGCACGTTTAGGTGCTCTCCAAGGGGATAAAATGCTCTCTATGCCCATAATCGCTACTGTTGGCTATGAATCCTGGAGAACCAAGGAAGCTAACTTAAGTACTGAGGAAAATCCTAGCTGGGGCGATGCCGAAGAGAGAGGAATCCTGTGGGAAACCACTTGTGCCACAGCTCTGCTGCAATCAGGCGTTAACATCCTGCTGATGCGTCATCCCAAGTCGGTTCAATTGGTTAAAAAGCACATTGACCAATTGATGGTGCCCAACGATTATTAATCGTTAAAATTAAAAAGGAGGAATAAAAATGATTATTATTGGTGAACGGATTAATGGTATGTTTAAGGACATTAAACAAGCCATTCAAGAACGCGACCCCAAACCGGTCCAAGAATGGGCTAAGCGTCAGGAAGAAGGCGGTGCCAAGTATTTGGACATCAACGTGGGCCCGGCCGTTTCTGACAAAGTAGGAGCCATGAAATGGCTGGTGGAAGTAACCCAGGAAGCCTCTGATCTGCCGTTATGTTTGGATTCCACCAACTTCGAAGCCATCGAAGAAGGCCTGAAACTCTGCAAAAAACCGGCCATCATTAACTCCACTTCAGCGGAAAGGTCTAAAATTGAAATCGCCTTTCCAATGGCAGTAAAGTATGGGGCAGGTCTAATCGGTCTAACCATGGACAGTAAAGGGATTCCCAAAGACAGCGATACCAGATTGGCCTTCGCCATGGAACTGGTGGCCGCCGCCGATGAATTCGGGTTGCCCATGGAAGATCTGTATATCGACCCCCTAATTCTGCCCTGTAACGTGGCCCAGGACCATGCTCCGGAAGTGCTGAAAACTTTACAGCAGATTAAAATGTTAGCCAATCCGGCTCCCAAAACCGTCTTGGGTTTGAGTAACGTGTCTAACGGCTGCCAGAATCGACCTTTAATTAACCGGGTTTACATGGCTATGGCCATGGCCTGCGGTTTGGACGCAGCCATTGCTGATGCCAACGATGTGGATCTTATCGAAGTGGCCGCTACCGCTGAAATCCTCCTTAACCAAAAGATTTATTGTGACTCTTATGTAAAACTGTTTATCGAAGGTTAACAAAATTCATCCAGGATGCAGATTAATCTGGTCTGCATCCTTTTTTTTTATACATAAAATCCAATTCCGGCGCATATTGTCCTAGAGAAGGATCTGTAAAAGAGGTGAGGCAGGTTGCTACAAAGGAAAGAACAGCTGGAATTGGAGCGGCAAATTCTAAACAAAACAGATCTGTTAATTGAGTTGGCCATGGAGACCAGTATGCTGGTTGGTGAAGAAAGGGAACGGAAACTTGAGAATGGAATCCAAATTGTCTGTGAAATGGCGTCTTTATTGCAAGAATACTTGGGTGGTCATCCGGAACATTTCGAAACCCTGCTAGGAGAACTGACCAGACAGAAATTGCCGGATGAAAATGTGTTGCAAAGCTTCGGGGACTTCAATCTGGTGCTGGATACAGCGATCAAGAAAGGGCTGGAGCGATATCTGAATATGGATCAGGAAGTACCAGACCCGGAACCGGTCCCTGAGCCTAGGCAAGATCTACAAGATACATGGGAAACCGGTGATGGCCAAGCACCTGTGGAAGAAATCTCCGAAACCATGGTTTCAGATGAAAATGCCCACACTGCTCAGGCATCATTGGAAAAAGAACCGGTGGTTGATGCCGTTGAAACTGAGGGGACAGAGACACAGGAACAAGTACTTGCAGACACTTCAGAACTCCAGGAGGAGAGTTTTGTTGAGATTGCCGAAACCGTATGTTCTCAGTGTGATCCCGGCCAAGACTCCTGGGACCTGGCTTTGAAACAATTATTTCCCGGTGCGACAATCAGTAAGGATTATTCTCTTAAAGGACTTACTTTCTCCTATTTTCTCCCGGAAAAGGCAATCGCTATTGACATCGCCCCTACTGACAAGCGGGAAGCCATTTGGAAGGAATATTACTGCAGGCAGGAAAGAATCAGGTTGTTGTCGCTGCCGGCCGTTGGAGACGATGCCCGTCCCCGTCAAATCGTACGAACCATACGACAATACCTGGCCCAAATCCCCGGCTAAAAATCTTCCTGAAAAACATTTGACACCCTGCCTGGAAACTGTTATAATTTATTTAAATTTTTATGATGTCGAAACAACAATGCAGGGAAAGAGTAGCTGGTCACCACATTCAGAGAGCCGGCATTTGGTGTGAGACCGGTATGTAGGCCCAGTGAACGCCCTCCCTAAGTTGCAGGCTGAAAATTTGAGTAAGCCGTGCCGGGTAGTCCCGTTATCGATGTCCGGGAGCAGATCTGCTCGTGGGTTGAGTTTGGGTTTTTGCCATCAAGGGTGGTACCGCGGGTAACCTCTCGTCCCTTCAGGATGAGAGGTTTTTTATTTATTGATCAGGATAATTCTAGGCAGGTGGATAAAATGGCTGTCAATCTTGAACAAATGATTTCTCCGGTAGTTAAGTCATTACCTCCTTCAGGCATCCGTAAGTTTTTTGACTTGATCGCCGGCTCACCGGATATTATTTCACTGGGAGTGGGAGAACCAGACTTTTCTACTCCAATGTCAATTCGACATGCCTCTATAGAAGCTCTCTATCGAGGCGAAACCAGCTACACTTCAAACAAAGGTACCCCCGAGTTGCGGGAAGAACTGTCCAAACACCTGTTTTCCCGGCACCAGGTTCAGTATGATCCTGAAGAGGAAATTTTGGTCACCATTGGGGCCAGCGAAGCTGTTGATTTGGCTTTGAGAGCAATCCTTTGCCCCGGCGATGAGGTAATTATTGTGGAACCGGCTTATGTTTCCTATACTCCCTGTACCATTTTAGCAGGGGGCAAGCCCGTGTTTATCCAAACGAAAGCGGAAAACGATTTCAAATTAATGCCGGAAGAACTGGAAGCTGCGATTACCCCCAAAACTAAGCTTCTGATCATGGCTTATCCCAACAACCCTACCGGTGCCATTATGACTAAAGAAGAATTGAAACCAGTGGCAGAAGTCATTGCCAAGCATAATCTCTTGGTTTTGTCAGACGAAATCTACGCCGAGATGACTTATGGCTGTGAGCATGCCAGTATTATTGAGTTACCGGGAATGAGGGAAAGAACCATCTTAGTCCACGGGTTTTCCAAATCTTTTGCCATGACCGGCTGGCGCATCGGTTTTGCCGCCGGACCGGCTGAGATTTTGGGTGCCATGACCAAGATTCATCAGTACACCATCCTCTGTGCTCCCATCATGGCGCAACAAGCTGCCCTGGAGGGCCTGCGCAACGGAGCCCAAGAAGTACAGAATATGGTACAGCAATATAACTACCGGCGCCGGTTGGTATACTCCAGATTGCTGGAGATGGGGCTGGAGTGTTTCGAACCGAAAGGAGCTTTCTATATCTTTCCCTCTGTTGCCAGTACGGGTTTTAGCTCAGAGGCCTTTGCCCAAAAGCTGTTAGAGGAGGAAAAGGTGGCAGTGGTTCCGGGAGAGGCGTTTGGAGCTTCCGGCAAAGGGCATATTCGCATTTCCTATGCTAACTCAGTGAAAAATTTGGAAGAAGCGATGAACCGGATGGAACGTTTTCTCCGAAGGCACCAATTAAAGAGAATCGCTAATTAAGCTAGACACACGCTGCCAGAGGAGGGAACTTCAATTGAAAATCAGCTTCTATGGTGCAGCAGAGACAGTTACCGGTTCCTGTTACATGCTCGATACCGGAACCTACAAGTTTTTGATAGACTGCGGGATGTTTCAAGGGTCAAAAGCCGTCAAGGAGCGAAACTATTCCTCCTTTCCTTTTGACCCGGTCGAAATTGACTTCATGATTTTAACTCATGCCCATATTGATCACTGTGGTTTAATCCCTAAATTGTATAAACTCGGTTTCCAAGGACCTGTCTATGCTACGACTGCTACCGCTGAATTATGTACAGCAGTTTTACCTGACAGCGGTTTCATCCAGGAAATGTAAGTGGAGCGGAAAAACAGGAAAAACCAGCGTTCCGGCTTACCGTTATTGGAACCTATTTATACAGCCCAAGATGCCCAGGATTGCCTGCAGCATTTTATCGGTGTACATTATGAAGAATTCTGGGAAGTTCGCCCTGGCATTACCCTTCGCTTTAGGGATGCAGGACACATTCTCGGCTCAGCCATTGTAGAATTATGGCTGGAAACTAAAGAAGGAACTACCAAATTTGTCTTTTCCGGGGACTTGGGAGCAGTAGATCGTCCATTGGCTAACGATCCCACAGTCATTGAACACACACACTACCTGGTGGTGGAATCCACCTATGGCGATCGCCTTCATAAAGTGGCAGGTAACCGCCGGGAGGCTCTTGCCAAGGTGATTAAGGACACCTTTAGGCGAGGTGGAAATGTCATCATTCCGGCCTTTGCCATTGAAAGAACCCAGGATTTATTGTATAACCTGCATCTTCTCATCAAGGAGAAAAAAATTGACGGCCAAAATATCTATATCGACAGCCCACTGGCTATCACCGCTACAGAGATTTTTTGCCGCAATCAGCACTTATTTGATGAAGATTACAAGCAGTTGCGTAGAACCTCTCAAGGTAACTGTCCCTTATACTTGCCAGGGTTGCAAATCAGTCGTACGGCAGAAGAATCCATGGCCCTTAATAAAATCAAAGAGGGAGCAATTATTATTTCCGCCAGCGGCATGGCAGATGCCGGCCGTATTAAACACCATTTGAAGCATAATTTATGGCGTCCGGAATCTACAGTCGTCTTTATCGGTTATCAGGCCCAGGGTACTTTAGGCAGGCGGTTGATTGACGGTGAAAAGACGGTCAGAATCCACGGGGAGCAAATACAAGTCAGGGCTCAAATCGTGAACCTGGAAGGTTTTTCAGCCCATGCAGATCAAGCCCAAATCCTCAATTGGATCTCTTATTTTAAAGAGCCACCTCAAAAAATATTCGTGACCCACGGAGAGCCGGACTCTGCCCAACATTTGGCCAGAGTGCTCAAAGAAAAGTTTAACACTGAGGTTATCGTACCCAAATACCTGGAGCAATATGACCTAGTAACTCCCTGGAAAACCGCTCCGGTTGAACAGCCTACAATTACCAAAGATGATCTCTATGCTATCGCCCAGCGGATTTATCAGGAAATGAATCATTTGATTGCCATGGAAACCGACCAGCAAAAAACTTATGAAATGTATAATCTGCTGGCCAATTTGGAAAATTTGCTTCGAGGGAAACAGCAAACAAAAGTTGTCTAAGAAACCGGTCCTTTGTCCCCACAAAGGGCTATTTTTTTGGCGTAGTTTCCTGTACAAGTAGCTTCATCACAAAAATATTCACCTGGCAAATATGTAAAGCGGTCATATGTTCCAATACTTCTTTTACCCGGTTTTGAAGGGCCCTTAATAAAGGAGGAAGAGGCTTTCCGTAACATACCGTTAAATCCATGCTGATCACAGTACCCTGTGTCACATTTTCAATGAGAATATGCTGTACCTTATTTACCTCAGGGAAATCCTGGGCCACTCCTTTGATGATTTCCTGAATGGCGGTATTGGCAATGTAAAACTTACCGTAATAATTAAAGGTAGGCCGTACCACCGATTGACTCACCCAAAATCGACTGTTTCGTCCAACCTGATGTTTTTTGGGGAACTGGACATGGAGTGGATCAGTTAACACGCCTGACAACCTGGGCTTAACTGCTACAGTAGGAGCAGGTATTACATGTTTGCCAAAATGCTGGCGGATTCGCTGAGCCTGTCTGATCTCTCTCTGAGTCGCCACATCCTCAATACTTAGATACAAATCGGGCTTAGGCAACTCCAATCTTGCTGCAATCCTGTCCACCATTTCCCGGGATGTACCCAAAACCAGCAGGCAATTGGGAGCAATTCGAGCCAACTCCTGTTTAACCTGTTCAGCATGTTCCTGATCGGTAAAGAGTGCTGCCTTGATGGCTCCGATAGCTGTTGCTTGTTTCTTGGCGGAAATACCTGCCAAGATATTATGATCTTTAATGAGAAGCCCATCGTCGATCAATACTTCCGCTCCGTAATCATGGGCGACTACTAAAGCCCGGTGACTCTTGCCGGTTCCGCTGGGTCCAACTAAAGCAATAACTCGCATTGATTAAACCTCCACCGAATTCGGTCATTATATATTTCTTTATTATAATACACAATGCCACTAAATGGATGAAAATTTAAACAATTTAGCTTGATGTCCCATATCAATTATATATAGTATTACCTAAGAATTTCCCAGAAAACCAAAATAGGCATTAAGTCAGCAGTAAAAGAAACTGGACCGGTTCCCCCTATCCGAAGGAAATAAGCTGCAGACCGATGCCAAAAATGTTACAATGGAAAAAAGTCGATGACGGAGGGTGAGGCATGGCAGAGTACAGTCTTTACGTTAAGTTTACTTCGGAACTTTTCGTCAACGGAACCATTAGCCTGCCCAATCTGCTTCTCAGCAGTTATAAGAAATTAGGGCTCAATGAAACCGAACTGGTATTACTAATCCATTTATGGCGTTTTCAGCAAGAAGAAGACAATCGCTATCCAACTCCCAAAGACCTTTCAGATTACATGACCACCCCGGCAGAGGAAATCCAAGATTTGCTTGCGGGACTGATTGAAAAGAAAATCATTTCGGTTGAACATATTTTCGAACCCAACCAACAGAGATGGGTAGATCGTTTCTCTTTTGCCGGTTTGTTTGACCAGTTAATGGAGGTTTGGGCCTTGCTAAAGGCACAACAGTTGGAACAAGAGAAGCAATCCGGTTCCCAATTGTCTGCAGAAGTAGCCCAATCCCTGTTCCAAACATTTGAGGAAGAATTCGGTCGCTTGCTTTCGCCCTTTGAAAGCAATCAAATACTGGAATGGTGCGATGAGGACAAATATTCCCCGGAGTTAGTAATGGAAGCTTTACGAAAAGCCAGCCTTAGGGGAATAAAAAACCTGAAATATATCGATTCCATTCTTGCCGATTGGTCCAAACACAATATAACCACTTTGGAAGAAGTAGAAAGATACGAACAGCAGTTCCAAGCCCGCCAGCAGGCCCAAAAAGGTCTTTACAAAGGACCTGGACGAAAAGAAGAGGAAATTAAGAAAAAAATAGACAAATACAAAGATGTCTATATGAGTTAAAGGAAGTAGATACCATGCTGAAAAACGATCCTAATGAAGGAATCAAGTGCAACATATGCCACGGTAGAGGCTTCGTGATTAAAGATGAAGTTGCTCACCGTTGTTCCTGTTCCAAACAGCGCAGCTTAAAAGCATTGGTTCGACACGCCAACCTGGGTCGCCTCCAGCAGCGCTGTTCTTTTGAGGATTTTTCTTTTGCCTATTATCCAAAAGTCATGGATAAAGAGCTAGGATTTACCTATTATGAAAATGCCCAAAAAGCCTTGGATGCCGCCAAAAAATTCGCCTCAGCTTTCGCTGCCGGAAATTATCATGGTCCGGGACTGGTTTTTACCGGTCCGGTAGGCAGTGGCAAGACTTTCCTGGCCGGCGCCATTGCCAATTATGTATTGGTTAGGGGAAGACAGGTCCTGTTTACCGTAGTGCCGGATTTGTTAGATGAAATAAAGGCCACCTACCACCGGCATAACCCAAATCCGGTGGACGAAACCACCATTCTGGAAGGAGCCAGAACTGTAGAATTGTTGATCTTGGACGATCTGGGTGTTCACAACTATACAGAATGGACAGTAAATAAAATCTACTCCATTCTCAATTACCGTGCCAATTACCAACTGCCTGTGGTGATCACAACGAACCTAAGTTTAGCGGAACTGGACACCTATTTGGGCGAAAGAACCACCTCACGCATTCTTCAATTATGCCGGGTTTACCGGTTGGCCAGTATTCAGGACATCAGGTATTTAAAATCCAAGGAACATTCCCTTGAATAACATAAATTATTTTTATACTTTCAGTTGCTTCTTCCATCAATCGGTAGTATAATAACAGTGAACGGAATAATTTGCCCGGTAAACGGTAGTAATTCAAAGTTGAACCGTCGGCAGCTGAGAGGAGGTTAATTATGAACACCGGAATGCTAGAGATTCCTGTCGGAGTATCCAATAGGCATGTGCACCTTTCCCAAGAGCATCTTGAACAACTATTCGGACCGGGTTATGAATTAACTATTTGGAAGGATTTAAGGCAGCCAGGTCAGTATGCCTGCAAAGAAGTTGTATCAGTAGTCGGTACCAAAGGTATCATTGAAAACGTTAGAGTTTTAGGACCGGTGCGCAAGAAAACCCAAGTGGAAATCTCCCGGACTGACGCCTTTAAGCTGGGACTTAAAGCTCCAATCAGAGATTCGGGAGATCACGAGGGTACCTCTGGCTGCGTATTGGTGGGACCTAAGGGAATGGTGTCTCTCAACTCCGGAGTAATCATTGCCGCCAGACATATTCACATGACGCCGGTTGAAGCCGGCCAGTATGGTTTACATGATAAAGACCGGGTTAGTATCTTGGTAGACGGAGAAAGAGGGCTGGTCTTTAATAATGTTCTGGTCAGGGTTAACAAAAATTTTGCCCTGGAACTCCATTTGGACGTGGATGAAGCTAACAGTGCCTGGCTCAACAATGGCGATAAAGTGACTATGATCAACAAAAACCAAACCCTTTGTCTGGTTGGATAAATATTCCCCGGCCCTAGGCCGGGATTTATTATTTACAACCAAAAGCTTTATGTTATAAAATGGGTGAAGGGAAGAAATGCAATACAGGAGGTTTCCAATGAAAATTCCCATTTGCGATACTTGCAAAGCTAAACATGTGGAAGGTGTTGTCTGCCGCCATTGTGACAACTATTACTGCTATGATTGTCTCGACTTACATAAATCTAATTTACGACCTTGTCCCACTTGTGGCGAATTCATTTGCAACGAATGTTTTGAAGGTATGGTAGAATGTGACAATCCCAGATATAAATAAAAACTGTTGAACTAAAAAAACGACCGGGCATCCGCTAACCGGTCGTTTGTTGTCTTTATGGCGCGCCCGACAGGATTCGAACCTGTGACCTCCGGACTCGGATTCCGTTACTCTATCCTGCTGAGCTACGGGCGCAACTGCAGACTTAATTATAACTCATTCTTTCGCCAATGTCAAAGCCAATATTTTTCCCCTCGGCCCACCTCTACCTTGCCTGAAATATAAATGTCTAGTAAAATCAGATTAGGAACACTGTATACAAAATACTAAGGAGGACTTCCCATGGACTACCTGGTTACCTGGAGTAACGGTGAAGAAGTGGAGTACTTGTTCCTGGCTAGTGGTTCGGATTTAAACAAATATCTTGAACACGACAAAAACTACATTATTACTTACCTGCATGAGCAATCTGCCTAGCACCGGCTGCTAGGCTTTTTCTTTGGTTGCTAAATTATTGCTCATAAGCTATCATTTTATTAACAATCAACATTGAGGCGGTGATACTTTGGTTCAGGCAGGTTATGCAGCAGCTTTTGCCAAAGCCAAGAAACAGCTGCAAGAGGCTGATCCGGCAATGCTGGCTCACCAGGCCGGAGTTGAATGGGATGAAAAAAACCGGCATTTTTCTTTTACCTCTTTGGGAGAGCAATACACAGTCTCCTTCCCCGAAGGCAATGTTCATAAAGACCATACTGTTAAAGCTATTCCCAAATTTGCTTTATTAACACTTCATTACCTTTTGGCAAAACCGGTACCGCCAACAGGAATCTGGGTCTCTTTTAAAGAAATACCAGGAGGAACTGTTTACCAAACTCCCTTTCAAAACAGAACAACCGGCAGGCTATTCGGTAAACTTCGAAATAATCCCGACTTAAAACCACTGGTCCATGCCTGTCAGAAGCTGAGCGGTGAAAAAATAACCGGCGGCGACATGGCCTTTAAGTTTCACCTTTTTCCCTATATTCCCCTAGGTTTAGTCTGCTGGAAAGGGGATGAGGAGTTTCCCCCATCAGGCAATATCTTGTTTGATCATAATGCGAACTGCTTTTTAGCTACCGAAGATTACGCTGTTTTGGGGGAGTACTTAATTGAGCAATTAATTGCCAATTTACCTGAAAAATAATCAGTTGCCAAAAAGGAGTAATTGGCATGCAGAAATTGCCGGAAAATCCTTTGGAGAATATCAATGCTAAAATAGAGTATTACCAACAGGAACTGGACGCTATCAAAAATCAAAAAGAATTCCCTTTTATATATATGGTAGTTGCTTTGCCAACTACAGCAATCTTCCTTGTACTGGCAATCGTATCTGACGGCTTAATTGATTTTTCTATTGCCATTACCGGGGCCCTGTTTTTCTCTCTTTTGTTTACCTGTGCTTATCTGGTTTTATACCAGCCGAACAGAGAGGAAATGCAAAGCCAATTACAAAGACAACTAGCTATTTTACATAAAGAAAAAAATAAATTAGAAGCCGGTCTGAAAGGAGAAAGGGAGGTAGCCTATATTCTGGGTTGGTTACCCAAAAACTTCGTTTCTTTAAACAATATTTATTTGCCCACGGAGGATTTCGAGACCCAGCAACTGGATCATCTTGTCATTGGTCCGCCGGGAGTAATCCATGTGGAAACAAAAACCATCAACGGTGCTGTTTTAATAGATGAAAAAGGAGACTGGACCGTACTAAAAGCGGCTCAAAATAAGATTGTTCGTGAAGGAATGGACAGTCCCTTACCACAGATCCGGCGACATGAAATCATTCTCCAAAGTTTCCTAAAAGAACATTTTCCGGAATTTTCCATACCCATTTACAGTATCGTAGTCATGGCAACAGTCGAACTATAATCGAAGGCCAGGACCCCCATCTTACCGTTTTGAAAAAAGATAAATTAAACGAATATATCAAATCTCTCCCAACGGATACCGCATTGACACCGGATACCATAAAAAGAATTGCCTTATGCTTTATTGAACATCATCAAGACTTGTCTTGATAATGTTTTTTTTTATTCTGCAGGATTTCCCTATCCAAAATAGAATCTTATCTCACATGAAACAAGATTGGCAATACTCAGAATGTTCATGAGGAGGAATCGGTCAGTGAAACTTTTTGAGTACATGGGGAAAGATCTTTTCCGCCGGTACGGCATCCCAACGCCGAAAGGAAAAGTGATCCAGGAGGCCCTTCAGGCCGGTCCGGTAGCAGAAGAATTAGGAGAAGTGGTCATCAAAACCCAAATCCTGTCCGGCAAGAGAGGAAAGGCAGGGGGTATTAAGTTTGCCGGGAATCCAGCCGAAGCAGTTGAAGCAGCTCAAGCCATCCTGGGCCAGGAGTTTAACGGATTGGTCGCCACCGAAGTTTTGGTAGAAGAAAAGCTACAAATTGAACACGAGCTGTACCTTGCCATTGTGATGGAAGGTTCCCTGCGGGGGCCTATTTTACTGGCCTCCCAATACGGTGGAATGGATATCGAAGAAGTACCTGAAGAACATATGGTAAAGATGCCCATTGATCTTCATGTGGGAATCCAGCCCTATTTCTGTAAGGAAGTTGCCCGTAGATTAAACCTAACCGGTGAGCTTGGCCGGCAGTTTTCGGAAATGTTAGTCAAATTATACCGTCTTTTCCGGGAAAAAGACTGTGAACTGGTAGAAATTAACCCCTTGGTCATCTCAGGAGACCGACTGATCGCCGCCGATGCAAAGGTTACCATAGACGACGAAGCCCTGTATCGCCAGCCGGATCTGCCGAGAGTAGAAGAAAGAAACGAAGCGGAACAGAAAGCCCATGCCATCGGTTTATCCTTTGTCCAGCTAGACGGGGATATCGCCATCATGGCTAACGGTGCAGGTATTACCATGGCTACCCTGGATGTGATCAACCACTACGGGGGGGCACCGGCCAACTTTTTGGATGCCGGAGGCGGAGCAAATGTAGAACAAACGGCACAGGCTCTGGAATTATTGTTAAGTACCAACCCCAAAGCGATCTTTATCAATATTTTCGGGGGTATTACCCGCTGTGACGATGTAGCCAAGGCTTTTCTGCAAGTCAACAGTGAGAAAAAAATCGATGTTCCGGTGGTCATCCGGCTGGTAGGCACCAATCAGGAATTAGGAGTTAAACTCTTACAGGAACAGGGGATTGTTGCCTACGAACAGATGCAAGAGGCTGCCATGAAAACTGTAGCTTTAGCGAAAGGGATGGTAGGTTAAAATGGCTATCTTTGTTAATTCCGATACTAAAGTAGTAGTCCAGGGAATCACAGGAAAACAGGGACGTTTTCATACTCAGCAAATGCTGAAATACGGAACAAAAATTGTCGCCGGCGTGTCTCCTGGCAAGGGAGGCCAGGAAGCTGAGGGAGTACCGGTCTATGACAGTGTATTTGCAGCAGCCAAGGAACATCAAATAGATGCAGGAGTTATCTTTATTCCGGCAGCCTTTGCCAAAGATGCTGCCCTGGAGGCTATCGACGCCGGACTGAAACTGGTAGTTTGTATTACGGAGCACATTCCATTGCATGATGCAGCGGAAATAATGGCTTTTGCCAAGAAAAGGGGCACCACCATTGTCGGTCCCAATACTTTCGGTATCGTCTCCTCAGGGCAGTGTAAAATAGGCATCATGCCTAATCAATTCTTTATTCCCGGTCCCGTTGGCATCGTAGCCCGAAGCGGCACTTTAAGTTATGAAATAGTAGGTAACTTGTCCAATGCCAATTTAGGAACCAGTACCGTTGTCGGTATGGGCGGCGACAGAATAGTGGGACTGAACTTTATTGAAGTGCTGGCACAATTTGAACAGGATCCGGATACAAAAGTGATTGTGCTGGTAGGTGAGATTGGCGGTTCCAGCGAGGAAGAAGCAGCTGAATATATTAAGGAACATATTACCAAACCGGTAGTGGCCTATATCGCCGGCAAGAGTGCTCCACCCGGCAAGCGGATGGGACATGCCGGAGCCATTATTGAACGGGGCAAAGGCACCTACCAGGGAAAAATTGAAGCCTTAAAATCTGCAGGAGTCCATGTGGCCACCTTACCCTATGAGGTACCAGGTATTATCAAAGAATTGCAGATATTGTAAAGGAGGTTTTTCGGTGAGCAATTTTGACAATAGCTTAAAGGAAAAACACCGGCAGTGGCAAATATCTGTAGAGAGTAAATTGGATAAACACCCTGAGGCAAAATCTTCCTATGCAACAGATGCCGGCATCCCTATTGCCAGGTTGTATACTCCATTGGATCTCACCGGTGATTATGAGGAGCAATTGGGCTTTCCCGGTGAATATCCCTTCACCCGGGGTATCCAGCCCACCATGTACCGGGGCCGTTTGTGGACCATGCGGCAATATGCCGGCTTTGGTTCAGCCCAGGAAACCAACGAGCGATTTAAATATTTGTTGTCCCTGGGTCAAACCGGTCTTAGTGTCGCCTTTGACTTACCGACTCAAATCGGTTATGATTCTGATCATCCTTTTGCCATGGGTGAAGTTGGCAAAGTCGGAGTTGCCATTGACAGTCTGGAAGATATGGAAACCCTGCTTGACGGGATTCCCCTGGATAAAGTCAGTACTTCCATGACTATTAACGCTCCGGCAGGTATTTTACTGGCCATGTATATTGCCGTTGCGGAAAAAAACGGTATTGAACCCAGTAAACTCCGGGGCACTATCCAGAATGACATTTTGAAGGAGTATATTGCCAGAGGTACGTATATTTTCCCGCCGGAACCTTCAATGCGGCTGATCACTGACATTTTTGCCTATTGTTCCGAACATGTTCCCAATTGGAATACTATCAGCATCAGCGGCTATCACATCAGGGAGGCAGGTTCCACTGCCGTCCAGGAAGTGGCCTTTACCCTCGCCAATGCCATCGCTTACGTTCAAGCAGCCATTGATGCTGGCTTGGAAGTAGATCAGGTTGCTCCTCGTCTGTCGTTCTTTTTCAATGCACATCTGAATTTCTTTGAGGAAATTGCTAAATTCCGCAGCGCCAGACGAGTATGGGCGAAGATCATGAAGGAACGGTTCCAGGCGAAAAATCCTAAATCCATGATGCTACGTTTTCATACTCAAACAGCAGGCTGTACTCTAACTGCCCAACAACCTGACGTAAACATTCTTCGGGTAGCTTTCCAGGCTTTGAGTGCTGTTTTGGGAGGAACCCAGTCCTTGCATACCAACTCCAAAGATGAAGCTTTGGCTTTACCCAGCGAAGAAGCTGTTACTATCGCTTTGCGTACTCAACAGGTAATTGGCTACGAAATAGGTGTTACCGATACAGTGGATCCTCTGGGAGGCTCTTATTTTATAGAAAAACTGACAGACGATATTGAGGCAAAGGTTTGGGAGTACCTCAATAAAATCGAGGAAAAAGGCGGAGCTGTCAAAGCGATTAGCGAAGGATACCAGCAGAAAGAGATTCACAGCAGTGCTTACCAATATCAAAAGGCTGTGGAGAGCGGGGAAAAAGTGGTCATCGGCGTTAATAAATTCCAGGTTGAGGAGGCACCTCCCAGCGGTCTGTTAAGAGTCAATCCCAAGGTGATGGATGAACAAAAAGCAAAACTGGCGGCCCTGCGCCGTTCCAGGGATAATACAAAAGTTGAGTCTTCATTAGCTCAATTAAGGTCCGCTGCCAAAACCGGCGAAAATCTAATGCCCTACATTCTGACTGCCGTAAAGAGCTACGCAACTATTGGAGAAATCACCGGTGTTTTGAAAGACGTATTCGGAGAATACCAGCAAAGGGTTAGTCTGTAGAAGGAGGTATGGCGATGGGTAAACCCATTAGGGTTTTAGTAGCTAAAGTGGGTCTGGACGGCCATGATCGGGGCGCTAAAGTGGTTGCCCAGGCCTTGAAAGATGCAGGTATGGAAGTAATCTATACGGGCCTCAGGCAAACTCCGGAACAAGTAGTGGAAACGGCCCTGCAGGAGGATGTACAGGTGATCGGCATCAGCACCCTTTCCGGTGCCCATCTGTACTTGATACCTCCGGTAGCCAGGTTACTAAAAGAAAAAAATGCCTCTGATATATTGCTCCTTAGCGGTGGTATCATTCCGGAGGAAGATCATGCTGCTTTAAAGGAGGCAGGAGTAGCTGCGATTTTCGGTCCCGGAACTTCTACTGAAGACATCATAGCATTTATCAATAATAATGTATCATAGTACAGGGAGGTGTAATCTTGCGTAAAGTTGACCATATCGGCATCGCTGTTTCCAATCTGGATACCGCGCTGCAATTCTATCGGGATGTCTTGGGCATGGAAGTAACAGCCATTGAAGAAGTACCTGAGCAAAAAATCAAGGCCGCCATTATTCCGGTGGGAGAAAGTAAAATTGAATTGCTGGAAGCCACTTCCCCTGAAAGCCCAGTAGCCAAATTCATTGATTCCAGGGGAGAGGGGATTCATCATATTGCCCTGCAGGTTTCCGGACTGGAGAGTATCCTTTCCCATTTGGCGGAAAAAGGCGTCAGGCTCATCGACAAGGAGCCGCGAATTGGAGCCGGCGGCAACAAAATTGCTTTCCTCCATCCGAAATCCACCAACGGGGTACTAATGGAACTGTGTGAACCAGAACAGGCAGGTGACAAGTAGTTATGGAAAATACCAAACTCAAGGAATTGAAGGAAAAGTTAACCAAGATTGAAGCGGGCGGAGGAGCCAAGCGGATTGCCAAACATCACGAAGCCGGCAAATTGACCGCCAGGGAAAGAATCGCTATGTTGCTGGATCCGGACAGCTTTGTGGAAATAGGGCAATTCGTGACCCACCGGGCAACTGAATTCGGGATGACAGAAGTTGAAGCTCCTGCGGAAGGAGTGATCACCGGCTATGGGTTGATTGATGGTCGCCAGGTATACGTTTATTCCCAGGACTTTACCGTCATTGGCGGCACCTTAGGAGAAATGCACGCCGCCAAAATTTGTCGCGTCATGGACCTGGCCTTGAAAACCGGTTGCCCCATTATCGGGATCAATGATTCCGGCGGAGCCAGGATTCAAGAAGGAGTAGATGCCCTAAACGGCTACGGGGAAATCTTCAAGCGGAATACCCTGGCTTCAGGGGTCATTCCCCAGATCTCCGTAATCCTGGGTCCTTGTGCAGGAGGGGCAGTCTATTCTCCCGCTTTGACTGACTATATCTTTATGGTGGAAAATATCAGCCAGATGTTCATCACCGGTCCCCAAGTCATTAAATCAGTCACCGGGGAAGAAGTGACTCCAGAAAATCTTGGCGGAGCAAAAACCCATAACACCAGAAGCGGTGTTGCTCACTTCATGGCTGCTACGGAGGAAGAATGTTTCCGCCAAATCAGACAACTCCTTCAGTATTTACCGTCCAATAATCTTGAGGAAGCACCAAGAACTACATGTAGCGATCCCGTCGGGAGACTGGAAGATACCCTGCAGACAATTATCCCTCCTGAGCCAAATCGTCCGTATGACGTTAAGGAGATTCTAAAATTAGTGTTGGATCAGGGTGAATTCTTTGAAGTCCAGGCCAAATACGCCACCAATATAGTAGTAGGTTATGGACGGTTGAACGGACAAACCGTGGGCATCATAGCCAATCAACCGAAATTTTTAGCTGGCTGCCTTGACATTAACGCCTCGGACAAAGCGGCCCGCTTTATCCGGTTCTGCGATGCCTTTAACATTCCCTTGCTGACCTTGGTAGACACCCCGGGCTATTTGCCCGGCACAGAGCAAGAATATGGCGGTATCATCCGGCACGGCGCCAAACTCTTATACGCCTATTCCGAAGCGACGGTACCCAAAATCACCCTTATCTTGCGGAAAGCTTATGGAGGCGCTTATCTGGCCATGTGTGCCCGTTCCCTCGGAGCCGATCAGATTATCGCCTGGCCCTCAGCGGAAATTGCCGTCATGGGCCCCGAAGGAGCAGCCAACATCATTTTCCGCAAGGAAATAGCCGGAGCAGAAGATCCGGTAGCCGTTCGTCAAGAGAAAATAGATGAATACCGTGAGCGATTTGCCAACCCCTATGTAGCTGCCGGTCGAGGCTATGTAGACACGGTGATTGATCCGGCTGAAACCAGGCCCTATTTAATCCAGTCCCTGGAAGCCCTGGCAACCAAAAAAGAAAGCCGTCCCGGGAAAAAGCACGGCAACTTCCCGGTTTAATGAAGGGAGTAGGGTAGCATAATGGATAACCTCAGTCTAGGTCTCAGTCTCACTGTAACAGGAATGGGTACTGTCTTCTTTATCCTGTTGCTATTACAATTGTTCATGACAGGAGAAGCGTGGCTTTTATCAACCCGCAGCTCCAAAACCCAAGAGCCAACCAATATTCAACCGGAGCCCGTATCCCAAACACCGGGTGAAGTTGAAACCCAAAAGCTGTCACCCCAAGTTATCGCAGCCATTATGGGAGCAATTGCCTGCCACACAGGAAGACCTACCCGGAACTTTCGTCTGGTCAGTGTACGCAAAGCAGCAGAACGCCAAGCATCCGCTGTTTGGAGTTTTCAGGGGCGTACTGATTTGATTAATACCAGGAGCAGCTTTTATGCCAAAGGAGGAACCAAATAGCATGTTAAGAAAGTTTAAGATAACCGTAAACAACGAAATCTATGAAGTAGAAGTGGAGGAAATAACAGAGGCAGGTGCAACACCTGCTCCGGCACCCCAACCGGTGCAGACTGCTAAACCGGCAGCAGAGGCCAAGCCTGCACCACAACCCGCTTCACAACCGGCACCGCAACCGGCAAAAACTCCCGCCGGGGGAGGCCAGCAAGTAGTCGCACCCTTACCGGGAAGTGTATTGAATATCCTGGTCAATGTGGGAGACAAAGTAACTGCCGGCCAGACAGTGTTGATCCTGGAAGCCATGAAGATGGAAAACGAGATTGCCGCTCCGGTTTCAGGGACCGTGACCAGCCTGTTGGTTAGCAAAGGACAAACCGTCAATACTAATGAAGTTTTGATGACCATTGAGTAGGGGGGCATTTGACTTTGTGGACTGATTATCTCAATCTTTTCCAACAATCCGGTTTTGTCCTGCTCACCTGGAAGCATTTGTTGATGATCGGAATCGCCTGTTTACTTCTATATTTAGCCATTGTCAAACAATACGAGCCTCTGCTCTTGTTACCCATCGCCTTTGGGGTGCTGCTGGCCAACCTCCCCGGATCAGGTTTATCGGCCCATAACGAAGGAGGTCTTATTTATTGGTTTTACCAAGGAGTAAAGCTTGGCATTTATCCTCCTTTGATCTTCTTGGGGATAGGTGCGATGACCGATTTTGGACCTTTGTTGGCTAATCCCAAAACCATTTTACTGGGAGCTGCAGCCCAGTTAGGTATCTTTCTGACTTTTCTCGGGGCCTTATTTTTAGGCTTTACCCCCCAGGAAGCGGGAGCCATCGGTATTATTGGCGGCGCTGACGGTCCTACAGCCATTTTGACCACCAGCATTTTGGCACCCCATTTGTTACCGGCTGTCGCTATTGCAGCCTATTCCTACATGGCTCTGGTACCGATCATTCAACCTCCCATCATGAAATTGTTGACTACTGAAGAAGAGCGGGCAGTAGTAATGGACCAATTAAGAGAAGTATCCAAGACGGAAAAAATAGTCTTTCCCATTGCCGTAACCATTATTACCGTTTTGATTCTACCCGAGGCAGGGCCATTAATCGGGATGCTGATGCTTGGCAACCTTTTCCGGGAAGCGGGAGTGGTGGAAAGGCTCTCCAAAACAGCAGCCAATGAATTGATTAATATTGTTACCATTATGTTGGCTTTATCTGTCGGTGCTACCGCCAATGCGGAAACCTTCCTGCAACTGGGTACCATCAAGATTATCGTCTTGGGCTTAATTGCCTTCTCCTTCGGAACCGCCGGCGGAGTGATATTCGGAAAAGTTATGCACCGGCTTACCGGCGGTAAAGTCAATCCCCTGATTGGCGCAGCGGGAGTCTCCGCGGTGCCCATGGCGGCAAGAGTGGCCCAGAAGGTAGGTAAGGAAGCAAACCCCACCAACTTTTTGCTGATGCATGCCATGGGGCCAAATGTGGCGGGTGTCATCGGTTCTGCCGTAGCAGCCGGCATCCTGATTGCTATTCTTGGCTAATCATCATAGGCTTTTGCCTTTCAAAAAATTTGACGAGGGGGTATTGCTTTGAAAGAAATCACCTATGAACAAGTAGTGGAAACAGTGAGTGAATTGTGCATGTCAGCTAATTACTACTTGGGGGAAGATGTAATTCAAAGCCTGAAGGAAGGGATCGCCAAGGAAAAGTCGGAGACCGGTGTAAAAGTGTTGGAACAACTGGTGGAAAACGCTGCTATTGCTAGTGCCAACCAAGTACCCATGTGCCAGGATACCGGAGTAGCGGTGGTATTCTTGGAGGTAGGACAGGAGGTTCACATTACCGGAGGAGATTTGTACCAGGCCGTCAATGAAGGGGTAGCCAAAGGCTATGTTGAAGGTTACTTGCGGAAATCCATGGTCAATGATCCTTTAATACGAAAAAATACCAACGACAATACCCCGGCTGTAATCCACACCAAGATCGTCCCCGGAGATAACTTAACCATCACCGTGGCTCCCAAAGGAGGGGGCAGTGAAAACATGAGTGCCATCAAAATGCTGCCTCCTTCCGCAGGAAGACAAGGTGTTATTGATTTCGTCCTGGAAACGGTTAAAAACGCCGGACCCAATCCTTGTCCCCCAATTGTTGTGGGAGTTGGCATCGGCGGCAATTTTGAAAAGGCAGCATTGCTGGCCAAAGAAGCATTGCTGCGACCGGTGGGCAGTGTCAATCCCAATGAGGAATTGGCTGAACTGGAAAAAGAGTTGCTGGAGTCCATCAATAAGTTGGGAATTGGACCTCAAGGTTTTGGCGGTGTGGTGACCGCTTTGGATGTACATGTTAATACTTTCCCTTGCCATATAGCGAGTCTCCCGGTAGCTGTCAATATTAACTGCCATGCAGCCCGCCATAAAACGAAAACCATCTAGGAGGTGTAGAGATGGCTGAAAAATATCTTAAAGCACCCTTAACTGACCAGGATGTCAGCGAGCTTACCATTGGAGATCAAGTTTATATTTCCGGCATTATCTACACGGCCCGGGACGCCGCCCATAAACGATTGGTTGAATTGCTGGATAAAGGTGAAGAATTGCCCCTTGAATTGGAAGGCCAAATTCTGTTCTATGTAGGACCCAGCCCTGCTAAACCGGGGGCAGTCATCGGTTCAGCCGGACCTACCACCAGTTACCGGATGGACGCTTACACGCCGGCCCTTTTAGACAAGGGGTTAAAAGGGATGATCGGCAAAGGCTCCCGTTCTCAGGAAGTAAAGGAATCCATAGTAAAGAATAAGGCTGTCTATTTTGCTGCCGTGGGAGGTGCTGCCGCCCTGACAGCCCAGCGCATCAAGAAGGCGGAAGTAATCGCTTACCCGGATTTAGGCCCTGAAGCAATTCATAAATTGGAGGTGGAAAATCTACCGGTAATTGTAGTTAACGACAGCTTCGGAAGGGATCTGTACCAAGAAGGTATGAAAAAATATCAGAGTTAGGAGTGGACAACATGTCTGTACAAGAAGAAGCATTAAAACTTCATCGTGAGCACCAAGGTAAAATCGAAGTAGTGAGTAAAGTACCGCTGAATGACAAACACGATCTCAGCGTTGCTTACACTCCCGGAGTAGCTGAACCCTGCAAGGAAATACACAAGAATAAAGACCTGGTGTACGAGTATACCGCAAAGGGCAATATGGTAGCGGTAGTAACCGACGGAACGGCAGTTCTTGGTTTAGGTGACATTGGCCCTGAAGCCGGTTATCCGGTGATGGAAGGGAAAGCGGTCTTATTTAAAGGTTTTGGCGGGGTTGACGCCTTTCCGATCTGTATCGGAACCACTGATGTAGACAAAATAGTGGAAACTGTCAAACTATTGGAACCGACTTTTGGCGGAATCAATTTGGAAGATATTGCTGCACCTAACTGCTTTGAAATAGAAAAAAGGCTGAAAGAAGAACTTGATATTCCGGTTTTTCACGATGATCAACATGGAACGGCAATTGTGGCCGCAGCCGGTTTAATCAACGCCCTCAAGATAGTCGGGAAAAAGATGGAGGAGATCACCGTCGTCATCAACGGCGCCGGTGCCGCAGGCATTGCCATCAGTAAACTGCTGGTTTTTCTGGGTGTCAAAGACCTGATCCTGTGTGATCGGAGAGGAGCTATCTACCCAGGTAGACCGGAAGGGATGAATCCCTTTAAAGAGGAAATTGCCCGGATGACCAACAAACAAAAGCTGTCCGGTTCCCTTGCGGATGTTATTAAAGGTGCCGACGTGATCATGGGAGTGTCCGGCCCCGGTACAGTTACTAAAGAAATGGTAGCCACCATGAACCAACCAATTGTGATGGCCATGGCCAACCCCATTCCGGAAATTATGCCGGAAGATGCTGCCGCTGCCGGAGCCAAAGTCATCTGTACCGGCCGTTCCGATTTTCACAACCAAGTTAATAATGTACTGGCTTTCCCCGGTGTTTTCAGGGGGGCATTGGATGTGAGAGCCAGCGATATTAACGAACCCATGAAAATTGCAGCTGCTTATGCTATTGCTGAGTTGATTTCGGAAGATGAATTGCGTCCTGATTACGTGATTCCCAGCCCCTTTGATCCCAGGGTTGCTCCGGCAGTTGCCAAAGCAGTTGCCAAAGCAGCTCAAGACAGCGGGGTTGCCAGATTGTCCATTGACCCGGAAATCATAGCTGAACGGACAAGAAAATTATTAGATAAGTAAGAATATAAAGGCTTGCCTGACAAGGTAAGCCTTTTATTAATGTCATATTTTCCCCGGCCCTGACATAGCTTGTAATAAAGATTCAGGTTGGAGGAGAGAAGGACATGCTGATTGCCACCACCGGGCTACTGTTGGGGGTTACTTACCTTTGGGCCAAACTGCAACCTGAATTGTTCTATGCAATAAGTCAGGGGTATTCCTCTCCGGACCTGAAAATTATCAACGGCCTTTCCTTTCAAGATATCGTCCTGTACTGGGGCTTTGAGACCGCAGTTCTCCTGGCCGCGCTGAATATGCTCAGGGGATTGATCTTTTCCCTATTACTCATTCACAGTCAACTGCTTTCTTCGTGGCAACTCTGGCTTGGCTTGTGTTGCCTGTTGTTCTTCGCCATCAATCAGGAAGTACCCCTGCAAAGAAGTTTCTGGAAACGATGGACTATCTTTTTGGGAGCCATTCTTCCTTTGTTTTTTCCCCTGGCCCAAATGGCGGCAGCAGTTTTCTGCTCAATTCTCTTGCTAACCCACCAAAAAAAATATCTGGCCCTATCCAGTACCATCGCAGGATTAATAACCATCTGTTTCAATCCCGTGCCACAGATCGACAGGCTATTCATGCTGGCAGCCTGTGTCCTGGTCAGTTTTGGCTTGAGCCTTTCCCATCCAATTTATACCGCTCACCAAAAAGGTATCTGAACCAATATAATACAATATATTGATCCCATGAAGACTATGGGGGGTGAGCAGTCATGCGGGTGTATTTTGTCCCGTTGCCCGGTTTTTTGAAAAGATTCTTTAAGAAGATTTTGAAGCAAACTTAAAGAGAGTAGCCAAGCGGCCACTCTCCTCTTTATTTAGTTAACAGCGCCCCCAACATCCCGCCGACGGTCCCGGCCCCCAGATAGGATAAACTCCTGACCCCTAAGTTAGTCAGATCAAGTCCTTTGCCACTGAACAAAGATATCAACAAGACAATGACCAGGCAAAGAATACCCACTCCCAAACCATTTAACAAAAACCTAGATTCTGCCGTCTTCGCCGCCGACATACCGCCCCCTGACACACCGATGATCACGGCTATGGTCGACATAAAATTGAGATAGCTGTCGGACAAGCCGGTGAAGTGGAGCAACAGCGCCAGTAGCAAAATCAAAACCAACTGAACCAGAAAAGCAATTAAAACACCATTGACAAGGGGGCACCTGGTCAAATACCCCTGATTTTCCGTTTTCAAAGTGACCATGTCCTACACCACCTCCTGTTTTCTTTCATCTAGTTTATATGCCGGCCTCAAGCAGGTCATGCAAGTTAACGAAAAACTCAATAAAGGTTTTTTATTTTCTTTGTCGAATAAATCAGATATGTATTAGAACACCTAAGTGTATTATTTGGAGGCACCAACTAATGAAACCCTCGATTGGATTTCCTGCCACTTTGTTTTACTTTACCGATGCACCTTTTTGGCAGGCATTTTGGGAAAATATAGGTTTTAACGTAGTCTATTCATCAGCTACCAACAAAAAGATTTTGGATGAAGGGATTAAAGTTACAGTTACCGATGCCTGCGTACCGATTAAGGTTTATCACGGTCACGTCATCGCTTTAAAAGACAAGGTAGATTACCTTTTTATTCCCCGCTATATGAATCTGGAGAAAAAGGAGACTTTCTGTCCTAAGTTTCTAGGTTTACCGGATATGGTCAGAGCGTCAATACCGGGAATACCCAAAATTATCGCTCCAGATATTCAATTGGTTAATCCTTTATCCAGATTGAGATTGTGTAAGGAACTGGCGGAAAAGACCGGAGCTTCCTTTGCCAGAGTAGCCCATGCTTTGGCTAAAGCCGGACGAGTACAGAAACAGTACATAAAACTGTTGCAGCAGGGTTACTTGCCTCAAGTAGCAATGAAACTGGTTAAAAGCGGTCGAACTGCCGGGAGTCCGGTCAAAGAGGGAGACTTAAACATTGCTGTATTGGGATATCCTTATCAAATTCATGATGCCCATATATCCGTCAATTTGCTGGAGCAATTGAAGCAATTGGGCGTTAATATTTGGACGATGGAAATGGTTTCTCAAACCATGTTGCGACCCTATCGAAAAGTGATGAGCAAGAATCATTTCTGGCATTTTAGTAACAGGGTTATGTGGTCCTTGTTTTATTTCCTGAATAAAGGTGGACTTGACGGAGTAATTCATGTCACTGCCTTTGCTTGTGGGCCCGACGCCATGGTGGACAAATTTATGGAATTGGAACTCAAACAGCGAAAGATTCCCTTTATGCCCATCACCGTCGATGAGCATTCCGGTGAGGCCGGAGTAAGAACCCGTTTAGAAGCTTTTGTAGATATGATCCGACATAGGAGGCAGCTTGAATGAAAATCTCGTTTCCCCATATGGGCACCTCTCATATTGCCTTCAAACATCTCATAGAACATTTAGGTCACGAAGTAGTACCACCCCCTGCTCCTACCAGCAGAACCCTGGATTTGGGAGTAAAGTATGCTCCTGAGTTTGCCTGTGTGCCTTTAAAAATGCTCCTGGGCACCTATTTAGAGGTTTTGGAAAAGGGAGCGGATACCATCATCACTTCCGGAGGGGTAGGCCCATGCCGGGCAGGCTTATACCCCCATTTGCATCAAAAAATACTAAAAGATCTTGGCTACGACTGTAAAATAATCATTTTTGATCCACCGCTCCACAATCTTAAGGATTTTTTCAGCAAAATCAATTACATTATAAAAAAGGGAGGTAAATCCTGGCGACAATTCTGGAAGGAGTTCAAAACCAGTTGGCTGAAACTCTGTGTGCTGGATGACGTAGAAATCCTGTCCCATCAAGTGAGACCATACGAACTGAAAAAAGGCTCCACTACCAAGGTTTTTAAAGAATGTCTCCACATTGTGGACCAGGCTCAAACCAGGGAGGAAATCCTAGACGCAAAAAGAATCTGCGAAAAAAAGTTAAAAGAAGTACCTCAGGATCCTTCCCGTAACCCACTTAAAATAGGAATTATCGGCGAAATCTATGTAGTGCTGGAACCATTCATGAATATGGACGTGGAAATAACTCTGGAAGAAATGGGTGTTATCACCCATCGTTCCATCTACCTAACCCAATGGTCCAGACAAAACATCATCGTCAATACGGAAGGTTCTATATACAAAACTGCTTATCCTTATCTTAAGAAAAAAATCGGAGGTCATGGCATCAACAGTATAGGAGAGACCATTCTTTATGCTCGAAATGGCTTTGACGGTGTCATCCAGGTGGCACCTTTTACATGTATACCTGAGATAGTGGCCAAGAGTATTTTGCCGGAAGTAAGCAAGGATTTGAATATACCTGTTTTGAGTTTGACGATTGATGAACAGACCGCCAAAGCAGGAGTGCAAACCCGGCTGGAAGCATTCGTTGATTTGTTGGAACAAAAAAGGCTGCATGGAGGCTTGAATTATGCAAGGGTTTCTGGGCATTGATGTAGGATCAGTCAGTACCAACTTGGTAATTATTGATGAGAATATAAATGTTTTGGAAAATCTATACTTAAGAACAAAAGGGCAACCTATCAAAGTGCTGCAAGAAGGGTTGCAATTATTAAAAGAGCAAATGTCCCCGCAACTGAAAATAATGGGGGTAGGAACCACCGGCAGCGGCAGGGTACTCAGTGGCGCCATTGTGGGTGCCGATGTGGTGAAAAATGAAATAACCGCCCACGCCATTGCTGCTTCTACCATGGTGCCCGGCGTGCAGACCATCCTGGAAATCGGCGGGCAGGATTCCAAAATAATTATTTTGAGAGACGGAATCGTTACCGATTTTGCCATGAACACCGTCTGTGCCGCCGGCACAGGTTCATTTCTTGACCAGCAAGCTGACCGGCTCCATATTGATATTAGCGAATTCGGCACCTTGGCTTTGAGAGCTACCAATCCGGTAAGAATAGCTGGACGTTGCACTGTTTTTGCCGAGTCCGATATGATCCATAAGCAACAAACCGGTCACAATACGGAGGATATTATTGCCGGTTTATGCGAAGCGCTGGTGAGGAATTACCTGAACAATGTGGGAAAGGGTAAAGAAATACTACCTCCCATCGTTTTTCAGGGCGGTGTAGCAGCTAATGCAGGAATTAAGTGGGCTTTCGAAAAACAACTGGGATTTGAAGTGCAGGTTCCCAAGTATTTTGATGTGATGGGAGCAATCGGGGCGGCCATCCTGGCCAGGAATCACTATCGAGAAAACGGCGGCAGCAAATTTAAAGGATTTGAAATCAGCACATCTGACTTTTCAGCTACCAGTTTTGAATGCGACGGTTGCGCCAATCTCTGCGAAATAATTAATATTTACCAGGACGGAAATATCATTGCCCGGTGGGGTGGCCGGTGCGGCAAATGGGACCACGGGATCCAGTGAGGTGAAAGGAATTGGATGAAAAAAACCAGGGAAAGCTACAGCTAATCGCCACCAAAACGGTAAAATCTTATGATGAGCTGTATATTATTGTGGACTTTTTGAATAAAACGCTTAAAGAGCATCGCGTCATGTTTGGTTTAACCAAAGACGTGGAGAATGGAACCATGACCATATCCGTCTATGAAGTCTGAAATGGGCGGGAAGATTAGGTAGGTGTGGAAATGCTGATTTTGCTTACTAATGATGACGGGTTGGACGCTCCCGGCATTCAATCCTTGCGGGAAGCCCTGGAGCCACTGGCTGAAGTGGTTCTGGCGGCTCCTGATCGGGAAAGAAGTGCTTCAGGACACGGTATAACGATGCATAAACCCCTGCGGGTAGAAGCCAAAAGATTTGGCAGTTCCCAGGGATATGCAATTTCCGGCACACCGGCCGATTGTGTCAAACTGGCATTGGAGCAATTACTGGACCGGGCTCCGGACCTGGTGATCTCAGGCATAAACAAAGGGGCAAATTTAGGCACGGATGTACTCTACTCCGGCACCGTCTCAGGCGCTTTGGAGGCTATTATCAATGGAATTCCATCAGTAGCAGTTTCCCTGGATTACCGGAACAAAGGGCTCTTTCCGGTAGCAGCCAGTTTCACCACCAAGTTGATACCGGTGCTCCTCCAAGAACCACTGCCTGAACAGACCTTTCTGAATATTAATGTGCCTGATGTAGATCGTTCAGACATTAAGGGAGTGCAGGTTGTTAAACTGGGTACACGCCGGTACATAAATTGCGTGGAAGAAAGAAAAGATCCCCGGGGCTAAAGCTATTACTGGCTGTCGGGAATACTCCAAGGTACTCCGGAACCGGAGACAGATGTTTGGGCTGTCGCTCACAACTATATTTCCCTCACACCGGTACAATATGATCTCACGGATTATGGCCGACTGGCCCAGTTAAACAAACTTGCCCAAAGAAATTTTTGGAGTTAACTCTTGCGAAAGTCCGTTAGCCTTAAGCCACCGGTTAAAAACAGACTCAGGACGTAACAACTGCCCGAGGCCGTGACCGTTAAAAGAACGGGGATTTTTCCTCCGGCCAATAGAATGAATATTGCCATTATTCCCAGGGCGAAAAGGGACCGGTGAAGCCAGCCTGACAACTGTAATGTAACCGGTGTGGTTTTAAATAGGGCGCCCAGGTTCAACATACAGGTGATCAAAGTCCCGACCAAGATTCCCAGAGCAGCCCCCTTGATACCAAGGGCAGGCATTCCGGTCAACACATAAGTTACCAACAGGCTAACACTGTTACCGATCAAGGAGTTGATGAATAAGGTCTTCATTTGGCCCATACCGTAAAGCATACCGGAACTGGTCTGCTGTAAATAAAAGAAAACACAGCCAGGTGCCAGTATTTTTAAAGGGATGGCTGCTTCCCGGTTATTAAAAAAAGCCAGTGTCAAAGGTTCTCCCAAAAGGATAAACCAAAGGGTGAAGGGCAGGGCAGTTAATACAGTCAGCTTGAATGCCTGGTTGATTCTCAGCTCAACTGCCTTGAATTCTTTTTTGGCTATCGCCGCAGCCGTTGCCGGCAACAACACGCTACTCAGGGAACCGGTGATTACCGAAGGAAAATTCACCAGCGACATGGCCATCCCGGAAAGAATACCGTATAATTGGGTTGCTTGCTCTAAAGTTGCCCCGGCCAATTGTAACCGGTTAGGGATGACGATGGCTTTGGCACTGAGCATCAGGCTGGAAACAACCCTGGACATGGTTACCGGTGTGGCCAAAGACAGTAACTCCCGGATGATTAACCGGCCTTCAATGGCTGGCTCTGTCTGGGATTTGGGAGATGTAACTTGAAGGCGTGTGCCCCAAAAGTAGACCACCAGTACCGCAAGACCGGCTGCCTCCCCAACCACCACCGCCAGGGACAAGCCGGCAGCTCCAAATTCCACTCCATAAGGCAACAACCAGGAAACAAGCCCTATTCCCATCACAATGCGGATCACCTGTTCCAGCAACTGTCCTGTAGCCAAAGGAAGCATAAAGTTGATGCCTTGAAAATACCCTCGTAAAACAGAGCTGATTGACACAAAGAACAATGCAGGAATTAAATGCATAAAAGGCCAATAAGCCCTGGGATCACTGAAAACTTTAGGCACCAGCCAGGGTGCTGTGTATATCAACACGGCAGGAAACAAAATGCCTGTGGCTACCAAGATTAGGAGGGATACTCGCAAAATTGCCGCTACTTTCCTACGATGGCCCCGGGCAAAGTCGCCTGCAATCAGTTTGGCTAGGGCTACCGGAATACCTGCTGTAGTCAATACCAAAATTAGGGTGATCGCGGGAAAAACCATCTCATACAAACCGATACCTTCCGGTCCCAGCAAGCGGACTATGCAAATGCGGTAAATAAAACCCAGAATCCTTGACAATACTGAACCAATCATTAAAATTAATGCACCGCGAAAAAAACTTTGTTTCATCCTAATCCGCCTCCGTCAGTCTATGATATGCCTCACTTAACCAGATTAGGATAAAAAAGGTAATATGGTGCAACACTATTCATCAACAGGTACTTACTTGCCATTTTGGGTATAGTTGTAAGGGAAATATTTTTCCCGATTAAAAGGATTTTGCTGACCTTTAATTTAATATACATATTAAACTACTACGATTGCTGGATGGTCTAAACCGTCGAGTAGGACAAAGGAGGACGCACATGAAAGTATTCACCACCGAGAGAATTAAAAATATAGGCGTAGTGGCCCATGGTGGTGCCGGAAAGACCTCGCTGACCGAAGCAATGCTCTTTAATGCAGGGGTCACCAATCGCCTAGGAAAAGTAGACGATGGCAATACCGTTACCGACTACTATCCTGAAGAAATTAAACGGAAAATCACCATAAATACTGCAATGGCACCGGTTGTCTGGCGTGATCATAAGCTGAACATTATTGATACCCCCGGTTACTCTGATTTTATCGGTGACGTGATCAGTGCTTTAAGAGTTGCCGACAGCATCGTAATGACAGTGTGTGCTGTATCCGGTGTAGAAGTCCAAACGGAAATCATCTGGGAGATGGCGATGGAGCAGAATATTCCCAGAATGGTTTTCATCAATAAAATGGACCGGGAAAACGCCAACTTTAACCGGGTGCTGGAGGATTTAAGAGAGCATTTCGATGGGTTGATCACCCCATTCCAACTGCCTATTGGCTCTGAAGCTAATTTCAAAGGCATTGTAGATTTAATTTCCTTAAAAGCGCTGATCTTTGACAAGAGCGGAAAAGCCAAGGAAGAAGAAATACCAGCTGAATTGGCCGATGAAGTGTCAAGCTTTAGGGAAAGCTTGCTCGAAGCTGCGGCAGAAGGTGATGACGACCTTTTGATGAAGTACCTGGAGGGAGAAGAATTGACTCCTGAGGAGATTTTCCTGGGGCTGCAAAAAGGTGTAAAAGCCAACAAAATCGTGCCTGTATTCTGCGGCTCTGCACTCCTCAATATTGGTATTACTGCCCTGATGGACAGGTTGGTGGATTTTGCTCCCGGACCTCACGAGAGTGAAGCCAAAAACAGAAAAGTAGAAGCACAAGGTCTTTCCGCTTTAACTTTTAAGACTCTCAGCGACCCTTATGTAGGCAAGCTGAGCTTCATTCGGGTCTTTTCCGGTACCTTGAAATCCGATAGTGTAGTTTACAATAGTACTAAAGAGGCAGATGAAAAAATTGGGCAAATTTTTGTTATGCAAGGTAAAACACAGCTGCCCATTCCGGAACTGCATACCGGTGACATTGCTGCGTTGACCAAACTCCAAGCTACGACTACAGGGGACACCTTGACGGAAAAAGGTTCAGGCATCGTGCTGGAAGGAATACAATTCCCCACCTCTAACTTGTCTATTGCTATTCAACCGAAAAGTAAAGGTGATGAGGACAAGTTGGGTTCTGCCGTTGCCCGGTTGTTAGAAGAGGATCCGACACTCAGCTTCACCAAAAACGCCGAAACAAATCAGTCCGTATTGACCGGCATGGGAGAAATGCATTTAGACATTGTCCTTGAAAGATTAAAAACAAAATTCGGCGTTGAAGTAGAGCAGGTGGATCTAAAGATTCCCTATCGCGAAACAATTCGTGGTAAAGCCACCAGGGTGGAAGGTAAGCATAAGAAGCAATCCGGCGGGCACGGGCAGTACGGTCATGTCTTTATCGATATGGAACCGTTGGGAGATGCTGAATTCGAATTCGCCGAAACCGTATTTGGCGGAGCGGTGCCCAAGAACTACTTCCCGGCCGTTGAAAAGGGCATTAGGGAAGCCATGGCGGAAGGTGTTCTTGCCGGATACCCTGTTACCAATATCAAAGTTACCTTGACAGACGGTTCTTATCATGCTGTTGACTCATCTGAATTAGCTTTCAAGATCGCTGCCGGTTTGGCTTTCAGAAAAGCGATGGAACAGGCCAAACCCGTCTTGTTGGAACCTATCCTAAGCGTTGAGGTAACAGTTCCCGATCAATTCATGGGCGATATAATGGGTGATCTGAACGGTAAGCGTGGCCGGATCCTGGGCATGGAACCTGTCGGTAACAAACAGGTGATTAGAGCTCTGGTTCCACATGCAGAAATGCATCGTTATGCCATTGACCTAAAATCCATTACCCAGGGCCGTGGCAGCTTTACCATGGAATTCTATGGTTATGAGGAAGTTCCCGCCAGTATTGCCGAAAAGATCATTGAAGCGGCAAAAGCGGAAAAAGGGAATTAACTGTTCCGAAGCCCCGCCGGTAGGTGGGGCTTCAACCTTGTCTTCACCTTGACATCCGGTGGAGAATTCTTTATACTGCAACACAAGAAGAGAGAAGGAAGGTCATGATC